>JBBQMW010000075.1:0-19360 GCA_038329265.1 Bacteroidales bacterium
ATGTTTCTTCAAGAAGGTACAACAGCTTTAATAGCTTTGTCTTAGATAAATCAGGAATCCTCTCAGCAAGATAAATAATTGCATTCCCAATTTTTTCAATATCGCTTCTGGAATAAGTTTTCATGCTTCAAAAATAACAAAATTAGTTCATTCAATCCTTATACACCCTTAAAAATCATATTTACATACTGAAAACCAATGAAGAGGGAAGAAGTTCACCAAACTCACTCCCGCCCTGGGTTTAATTTTTTGTCACACTTTTTGCAAGCCATCGCACCAATAGCACAACTTGTCCCGATTGCTCGGGATTGTATTTTCGTTCCTCAAAACCAAAGAGCTATTCCAACCCACAAGGCAAAAAGACGCTTCACTGAATTTATCCCGATTTTAGTTCGGGAACCACCACCACCGTTCCGCTTGTGTCAACCTAGCCGCCAGGGCGGGTTTATCCGCATAGACGGGTCTGTCTGCCTGCTGGTTCAAAATTCAACATCAATTCCAGAAATTCTTGTATATCTTTCAAATCATTAATCATGCTATTCAAGTAATACCATATGCAATTATAAATTAATCCAATCCCATTCTGGTATTATGCCGATGAATAGAAATGTTAAGTCCAATCGAGTGTGTGAAGATTGGACTGTTATATTTCTTCAATCGGTATAATTTATTTGCCAACAAATCCTTACTTGCAACTAATAATAGTTACATTTGCTATGCAAATACGAATGAATGGGAACAAAGGAAAGCTGATTGAACGGTTTAAAAGACAACCGAAAGATTTTACTTTTAATGAACTTACACGTCTGTTTCAGGCACTTGGGTTTAAGATCAGTCAAAAAGGGAAAACATCAGGCTCGCGCATTGAATTTGTCAATAGCGAAAAAGAACTCTCGTACGGTACTCATAAACCACACCCCGACAGCGCAATGAAAAGCTGTAATGAAACAAGTTTTGGAATTTATATCATCGAACAAGTTAATTTAGATCACATTATGGGAACATTAAAATACAAAGGCTATTCAGGAACAGTAGAATATAGCGAAGAAGACAATTGTCTGTTCGGCAAGGTAATTGGTATGAATAAAAACCTTATTTCCTATAAAGGGAAAACTGTAGAGGAATTGAAGGCTTATTTTGAGGCCGGAATTGAATTATACCTTGAAAGCTGCAAAGAGCGGGGAGTAAAACCTCAAAAACCATACAGCGGATCATTAAATATCCGAATTCCATCAGAGGTACATAGTCAATTAGCGCTAAAAGCTCAATTAACCGGTCGATCAATTAACGCGATTATTAAAGATCTGCTAACAAGTCAACAAAATCTGTTAAACGCTTAATAAAAAGTCCATCCACCCGTCTAATGTGCAGGCCATTAATTGTTTTACGGCCAACCCAATCAGCGATATGTCCTGCGAAGTGTTTACCCCATAACCCCCCGGTTCCTGATCATTGTCTCTTTAATCAGCCTTTAGTATCATTTTATCATGCTATTGGATTCTTACAACCATTAACCCCATTTCTGAGGATTGGTTTTAAGAATTACGCTGTGAAGCTGACAGCTTTCAACAGCGCTATGTCCTAATTCTTTCAGAGGGCGGTTTTTGTTTTTATTATCCTTTGGTAATACCTTTTTGATACGATTTGTATGTATATGGTATGTATCAAAATAAAATGAGGCAATTACGAACTTTGTAATTACCTCATTTTCAAGTCGGCTCGCAGGGATTCGAACCCTGGGCCCGCTGATTAAGAGTCAGCTGCTCTACCAACTGAGCTACGAGCCGAATCGGCGACAAAAGTAACAGTTTGTCGGACATATTCAAACATTAGTTCGCAGTATTTACTAAAGTAGTTCGGAGTGCCTAAATTTCGGAGTGCCCAAAGATAAACGAATAAAAATTGACCATTTGACGATTTACTATACTGCTTATCTGCTTCGGTCAAGTTAGATTTTTTGTGTATTCTTACACATGATTGAAGAGGAAAGCTATCCGAAAGATTTTCAATAGTTTATCATTAAGTTCAGGGATGAGAATGATTGTTGGGACTATATTTTTGAAATCCGTTGGCCAAATGGATTTACATGTCCAAAATGCAAGACAAGTAAGTACTGGCTTACTGAGAAGAGAATGATCCATTGTTCTAATTGTGGTCGTCAAACTTCAATTACCGCTGGAACAATTTTTCATGGTACAAGAAAGCCTTTATTGCTTTGGTTTCACATTATGTAGTGGATAGTTGCTCAGAAAAACGGGTGCAAGTGCTTATAATCTAATGGATTTCATGGGATTTGGGTCATATGAAACTGCTTGGGCTTGGTTTCATAAACTTCGTAGGGCAATGGTTCGCCCAGATAGAAATAAACTCAATGGTGAAGTAGAAGTTGACGAAACATATATTGGAGGAAGGGAGATAGGCAAAGGCAAACAAGGTAGAGGTGCTGAAACGAAAATACTGGTTGTTGTAGCAACGGAATGCTTAGGGAAGCGAATTGGTCGCACTCGTTTTAAATGCATAGATGAGTCAACAGGAAATAATCTTCAACTATTTATAGAAGAGAGTATTGAAGTTGGCAGCACGATAATTACGGATGGCTGGAGTGGTTACAGTTTTTTATCAAAATCGAAAGAATATAAGCATCAAGCCAAGGTGATCTCTGGAAGTGGAAAAGAAGCTCACGAGTTGTTACCACATGTACATATGGTTGATTCACTTGTGAAGCGATGGATAAATGGAATTCACCAAGGTAATATTTCGCCGAAACACTTACCATATTATTTGGACGAGTTTGCGTTTCGATTTAATTGAAAAATGTCAACATACAGAGGTAAATTATTTTATCGCCTCATACGGCAAGCTGTTGAAACTTCTCCTGTTTCTTTATCAGAAATAATTGAAGTCAATTTTTGAACTTGACTAAAGCAGATAAGCAGTTTTACTATTTACATTGGTTATCAGGAACAACCATCAGTAGTAAATAGTCAATAACTAAATAGTAATTAATTTATCTTTAGGCACTTTTGTTTACCTTTGATTTGGAATAATTAATACATGATGGAAATTCTGAATTATATACCTGACGGATTTGTAAAATTTATTCTGATTCTGATTTTCTCATTATTGATCGGATTGGAACAGAGGCGCCATCACAATGACGAAAACGAGGTTCTTTTGTTTGGTACCGATCGTACCTTTACATTTATCGGGTTGCTCGCCTATGTTTTATTCATTGCCGATCCGGTAACCTTTATTCCCTTTCTGATCGGATTTATAATGATTGGTTTTTTACTTGGAATACATTACTATCGCAAAACAGGTCAAAATGGGAAATACGGTTTAACCAGCACTATTCTTGCGCTTTTAACCTATTGTATTCCCATAATGGTATTTACCCAGCCGGTTTGGCTCGTTTTGTCATTCATCGTTGCGCTTCTGCTCATCGCCGAAATGAAAAGCAACTTTATATCCCTGTCGAAAAAAGCCTCAGAAGAAGAATTTATCACTTTGGCCAAGTTCATTGCTTTTGCAGGGGTCATCCTTCCACTTCTTCCTGAAGCGAATATTTCGGAGCATTTACCCATTTCACCCTATCATTTGTGGCTGGCCATTGTGGTGGTTTCAGGCATTTCATATGCCAGTTATTTGCTTAAGAAGTTTGTATTCCCCGATTCAGGAATTTTCCTGACCGGACTTTTAGGTGGAATTTACAGCAGTACTGCAACAACAGTTATTTTGGCCCGGCAGGAAAAACATGGATCTCCCAATTCTCAAACGGTATCGGCCATTATGATTGCCAACGGAATGATGTATTTACGGATTCTTGTTCTGACTTTCATCTTCAATCCATCGGTTGCCATTCAACTGTGCATTCCTTTTGCCGGAATGTTCCTGATGGCATTGATTCTATCCAAATATGGTTCCGGGAAGAATCAAAAGATTAGCGCAATCGAAAACCAGGAAGAAAGTCCCGCTACCAATAAAAACCCTCTCGAATTCAGAACTGCCGCCATTTTCGGAGTTTTATTTGTGGTGTTTGCACTGATTACCAATTTCGTTTTAAAAAGCTACGGAAGTTCAGGAGTGACCGGACTGGCCTTTGTTGCCGGAGTGACCGATATTGATCCCTTTCTTCTCAATCTGTTGCAGCAAAAAGTTGGCATCAATCAGTTAACTATTGTATTGGCCATTTTAAATGCTACCAACAGCAACAACCTGCTGAAAATGATCTATGCAATCATGTTAAGCAGCAAGACTATCCACCGAAGCTTAATTGTAAATTTTTCAATACTAATTGGTTCCGGATTGCTTCTGTCTTTGATCTTTTATATACTTTAGCCAGATATTATTTCAAATAATTCAAACAATTCAATGATTATGAAAAGGCTTAACCCAGTAAATACCATTTTATTCGTACTTTTTTCTGCCCTTTTATTTAATGGCTGTAACGAAGAAAATGTCTCTCTGCCTGTTGTAGTTCCTGAAGCTACTGAAGTCAACAAGTTTATATACAAAGGCTTGCACGATTATTATTTATGGAACAATCAGGTAACTGCCCTTTCGAATGTGAAATATGAAAAAGCGGATAGTTTAAATGCGTTTCTCAATAATTATACTGATCCTCAGAAGTTATTTGCCAGCCTGTTATACCGTTACGAAGAAGTTGACAAATGGTCGTTTCTGGTAGATGACTCAAAAACCATTGACGATTGGATTAGCGGGATATCGAAAACCATGGGATATGATTTTATGCTTGGAAAAATTGGAAATTCAAACGACGTTTTCGGATTTGTTCGTTATGTATTTAGTGGTTCTCCAGCCGAAAAAGCCGGATTGAAACGTGGAGATGTTTTTCTCACTATTAACGACCAGCAGCTTTCTGTTTCAAACTATCAGAAATTATTGTTAGGGACTGAAACCTATAAAATGGGATTTGCTACCATCGAACCCCAAGGAATAAAACCAAGCCTGAAGACATTGTTGATGACTGCCATTGAGATGCAGGAAAATCCAATCAATAAAGACACCATCTTCACAATCGATAATCAGAAAATCGGGTATTTGGTTTATAATGGATTTAATGCAGATTTCGATATTCAGCTGAATGATGTGATTAAAGAATTCAAGGATGCTGCTGTAGATCAGATGGTACTCGATTTGCGATACAACGGCGGAGGATCGGTTTTGAGCAGTATTTATCTGGCCAGTATGATTTATAGTACCGATAATACAAAGGTTTTTGCCCGCTCCATGTACAATTCCGGATTGGAGGAATATTTTAAGCAGCAAGGAGGTATCACTGCCCTTGATGATTATTTCGCAAAATCAATTGATGCTACTGACAAAACTCCAACTACCCCAATCAATACACTTAACCTGAAAAAAATCTACATCATTGTTTCAGACAATACCGCTTCGGCCAGCGAATTGCTGATTAACGGCCTCCGTCCATATATGCAGGTTATAGTCGTTGGAATTAATACGGTAGGTAAATATACCGGATCATTTACCGTAAAAGACTGGGACGAAAATGGGAAGGTAAATCCAAATCACAAATATGCGATGCAGCCAATCGTTGTTAAATATGCCAATGTTGATGGGGTGACAGATTTTGTTGATGGTTTATCTCCAACTTTTAAAGCCGAAGAAGATATTGCCAACCTGTTACCATTTGGTGATCCGAATGAAACCCTGTTAAAAGTTGTTCTGGATGACATTAAAGGTGCTCCGGTTACTGGCATGGTTTTAAAATCTGCTAAAATCGGCTTGAAGAAAGTGGCTGACAGTCACGATTTCAAACCATTTGCAAACGAAATGTACATCAATCCAAAATTGAAAGATCAGGAATAGCAAACCATTCTACTCGAGAATACAATTCACGTTTATTTTATTTTTCCTGATTCAGTCAGGGTTTTCACAAGTCTCGGGAATTACTTCATCCAATCTGCCATTGGTTGTAATAAACACCAATGGTAAAACCATTCAGGATGTCGCTAAAGTTCAGGCAAACATGAAGATTATCCACAACGGAAACGGAAAAACCAATAAACCTTCCGATCCCGGAAATATATATGACGGAAATATTGGAATCGAGATTCACGGAACCTATTCAGCATCTTTACCCCAAAAACCCTATGGATTCGAAACCAGAGATCAGGCTGAAAATAACCGGGATGTTTCGCTTTTGGGTATGCCTGAAGAAATACCGCGGCATTTACGTTCTTACCGAGAAAATAAAACGGGATAAAAACCGTGTAGACATTGCCAAACTAACCAGTACTGATGTCCAGCCAATCATCAGCTATCGCCTCTTTCCGAACCCTGCTTCCGAAATCGGTTACATCGAAACATCTTCCGGAAAATCAATGAAATTGAAGTGTTTCACAGCAGCGGGCAACGAGTGATTCATCTCTCCGTAATATCCGTTTTCGAGACTCAACTTATTGTCTCCAAACTTACTTCAGGAATTTATGTGGCACGGATAAAAATGCACGACAAACCAACGATAAGTTCCAAACTGGTCATCAGATAAGACATTAACATTTTGTTGGTCTTTATTTATTAGATTTGCAACGTTTAGAATAATTCAGATAAACCATGAAACCAATTTATTTATCCATTCTTGCTGCCCTTCTTTTTTTTAGTCAACCGATTACTGCTCAGGTTCCCGGTATAACTTCCTCCAATCTTCCTTTGGTTGTAATCAATACCAATGGACAAACCATCGTGGATGGTTCCAAGATTACTTCAAAAATGAAAGTCATTGACAATGCAAACCACATTAATAAACCTACCGATCCGGGAAATAACTTTGATGGTACGATCGGAATTGAATACCGTGGAGGCAAAGCAAAACCTGCGGAACAAAATCCCTATACAATCGAAACCCGGGATGCTTCAGGCTCCAACTTAAATGTTTCGCTTTTAGGAATGCCCGAAGAGAATGATTGGATTTTATTGGCCAACTACAACGACAAAACATTGATCCGCAATGCACTTTCTTTCGAAATATTCCGAAAAATGGCACACTACTCGCCACGCGCTAAAATGGTTGAGGTGATTGTAAACAATGTATACCAGGGAATCTATTTCCTGACCGAAAAAATAAAACAGGATAAAGGCCGGGTAGATATTTCGAAGCTAACCAGTGCGGATGTAACCGGCGATGCCGTAACAGGCGGATACATTTTCAAGATAGATAGTTACGACGCCACAAACAGTTGGAAAAGTAATTATACTCCAAACGATCATCCGGAAAAACCCGTATATTTTGTCTACGATGATCCCGCTGCTACCGATTTGGTGGCTCAACAGAAAACTTACCTCCAATCGGCAGTAAATTCCTTCGAGAAAGTATTATACGGTTCTGGATATCAGAATCAAACAACCGGATATCCGGCCTGGATCAAGATAAATTCATGGCTCGATTATTTCATTGTCAGCGAATTTTCAAGAAATATAAATGCCTACAAGAAGAATTGCTATTATTTCAAAAATAAGGACAGCAAGGATTCTAAAATTCATTCTGGTCCGGTTTGGGATTTTGATTCAGGTTATAAAAATTTAGATGCCTGCTCTCCTTTCAGTGCCACTGATGGTTCAGGATGGAGTTATAAAATCAATGACTGCCCCGATAATAAAACCAATTCAAATGGATGGATCGTGCGTTTATTGCAGGATCCGGCGTTTGCAAGTGCTGTGAATGCCAGGTATACTTTAATGCGTAATTCATACCTCAGCTCAGGATATTTGAACAATTTCATTGATTCGGTTCAGAATCTGGCGAGTGAAGCTCAGGTTAGACATTATACCAAATGGAACATTCTGAGTTCTCCGGTTGGCGATGCTGAAGTTGATGCGCAGCCAGCTACTTATGACGGTCAGGTGCTTAAATTTAAAAATTGGATTCAAACACGTTTGGCTTGGCTTGATGTGCACATTCCCTCAGATATCACTTCAGTTCCCAACGAACAGCTTGAGCCCGAATTCAGTTACCGGATTTTCCCTAATCCAGGTTCTGATTTGATTTATATTGAAGCATCTTCAAAAATTCAGGATGTTGAAATTATTCAGGGCAGCGGGCAAAGCGTGCTTCATCTCTCCGGAATATCGGCTTACGAAACCCAGGTGAATGTTTCCAAACTGAGTTCAGGAATCTATATGGTTTTAGTAAAAATGGACGGAAAACAGCAGGTTAGTTCGAAACTGGTGATTCAGTAGGCTGTTTACAAAAAGAAAATTGCCACACCGCAAACAGTAATTATAGCTCCTATAATTTCTTTCCAGTTTACTTTTTCATGAAAAAAGAGAATTGCCGGAGGAATAATCAGTACCGGAACAATTGACATGATGGTTGCGGCAACTCCGGCCTGAGTATGCTGGATGGCAATCAACGAGAATGAAACTCCCAGAAATGGCCCAAAAACCGATCCAAGGGCAACCCGCTTCATGGCCGACTTGTGCTGTAAGGCTTTCCAAACTTTTCCGTATCGTTTGGCGAACAGAATGATAATCGCAAAACCGATCATTCCGGTAATCACACGAATGTGCGAAGCTGCAAAAGCGTCGTAATCGCCCATTCCCTTTTTGCTAAGGACCAATCCTACTCCTTGACCGGCAGCTCCTCCAAAAGCAAGTAGAAGCCCTTTAATACTGTAATTGGTGGTAATTCTTCGGACTTTTGTTGAATCGTCTTCCTGCTTTTCCCGCTTCAGAATGACAATTGAAATTCCGGTAAGCGTAACAATCATGCCAACCCAATTCATCGGGCTCATCACTTCGTCAAGTATAATCCAACTCACAAAGGCTGTAATCGGTGGAGTCAAGGCCATAATCAGCATCGCGATTCGGGCTCCAACAACTACAAACGACTGGAACAGCAGCAAATCGCCAATAACAAAACCAACCAACCCCGACATGGCCAGCCATGCCCATGATTCAGCACTGGCATCCAATGGCAAGACCATACCTCTCCGAAAATAATTGACCACACAATAAATAAAAAAAGCTGCGACCAACCGGATTAAATTCACCTGAAGTGAACCTACTTTTTTGCCCGCCGATTCGAATGACATACTGGTAACTGTCCAGAAAACGGCAGTCAGCAATGCCGCGATCTCGCCTGTATAGTGCTCCATGTGAGTTTTAAAATGAAGTGGCGAAGATAGGAAAAGTAGTGCCTAAAGTGAACTAAAGTGCCTAAAGTTCGGAGTAAAAACTTTGGACACTCCGAACTCTAGGCACTTCGCACTTCTTCTATTCCATATCGTTTAGATGCAAATCTAGTGCTTTTACCGAAATCTGAATTTCGCGGATTGAAATGGCCAGAGATAGAATCAGCAAAACCAATGCTATTCCGAATAAAATCTCAGCCCAAACATGAAGATGGACATAGATCAGAAACATGCAAATTACACATAACAGAAGGCTTGAAATACCCAGTATCTGCATGGCCTGAGTCAAACGAAGACGCTTTCTCAGGTTGTGAATCTGCCCAAGTAATACGGAATTCGGGTTTTCCTTAAATGTTGTATGCAAATTTCGAATAACCGAAGCGTAGGCCAAAAACCGGTTGGTGTATGCCAGAATAATCAGCGAAACTGCTGAAAAAAGCAATGCAGGTGTGGTAAGTGTCAGTTGTTCCATCACAATAAATTTCCTTCAGCAGCTGTCAGATTTACTTTTAATTTATACGAAGGCGTTTTTTTACAGGCAAAAAAGCCAAACACCATTGCAAGCAGAATAAGATTTCTCATAGTTGTAGTTCTTTGATGATTTTTCAATTCGATGATTACAAAATAAAAGAAATTAATTCAGGATTTCCGGTTTTCATAAACAAAAAGAACCGGGATAATGTCCCGGTTCTTTCGTCTTAATTTTTTTGAGTGAATTATCTTAAAGCCATAAAGTCTATTTATTGACATATCCTTCCAGATGCACGCTGCCAATTGAACGACCCGATGGATCGGCATTATTCTTGAAACTGGCATCCCATTCGAGTGCAATTGGCGTACTGCATGCAATAGATGGTACCGAAGGCACACAACTTGCAGCCGAATCCGATGGAAAATGTTCAGTAAATATAGAACGATAGAAATATTCTTCTTTCGACATTGGCGTATTAATAGGGAAACGGAATTTAGCAGTATTCATCATCTCATCGGTTACTTTATCGGCCACCATCGCTTTTAGCGAGTCGATCCAGTTGTAGCCAACACCATCCGAAAACTGCTCTTTCTGCCGCCAGGCAACACTTGCAGGCAAATAATCTTCAAAAGCTTTGCGGATCACCCATTTCTCCATCCGACCATTTTTAGCCATTTTTTCTTCCGGATTAATACGCATAGCTACATCCAAAAACTCTTTATCGAGGAACGGTACACGACCTTCAACTCCCCATGCAGCCAGCGATTTATTGGCACGCAAACAATCGTACAAATGTAATTTGCTCAGTTTACGAACGGTTTCTTCGTGGAAAGCCCTTGCATTTGGCGCTTTGTGGAAATAAAGATACCCACCGAAAATTTCATCGGCACCTTCGCCCGAAAGCACCATTTTTACGCCCATCGATTTGATAACCCTGGACAAAAGGTACATCGGCGTTGAAGCCCGAACCGTAGTAACATCGTATGTTTCCAGGTGATAAATCACGTCGCGGATAGCATCTAATCCCTCCTGAACTGTAAAATGGATTTGGTGGTGAACGGTTCCGATATGATCGGCAACTTTTTGCGCCGCCGCCAAATCGGGAGAGCCGACCAAACCAACGGCAAATGAGTGCAACTGAGGCCAGTATGCGGTTTCAGAACCTTGAGATTCGATTCGGAAGGCGGCATATTTCTTGGCAATGGCCGAAATAACCGATGAGTCAAGTCCTCCGGAAAGTAAAACGCCATAAGGTACATCCGACATTAACTGACGGTGAACAGCGTCTTCGAGCGCTTTGCGCAACTCGTCGATATCAAATCCATTGTCTTTAACGGCATCAAACGATGTCCATTCACGCTCGTACCAGGTTTTAACTTCGCCATCGGCACTATATAAATATTTTCCGGGCAAAAATTCTTCGATGATACTGCAATGACCTTCCAAAGCTTTCAACTCTGAAGCCACATAGTAATTACCCTGTTTATCCCATCCCTGATACATTGGAATGATGCCAATATGGTCGCGGGCAACCAGATAAACATCTTTTTCGATGTCGTATAAACAAAAGGCGAAAATACCATTCAGGTCTTCCAGAAAATTCGGACCTTTTTCGCGATACAAAGCCAAAATTACTTCGCAATCAGAATGAGTCAGAAACTCATAAGAATCACCAAGCCGCTCGCGGATTTCAAGGTGATTATATATTTCGCCGTTTACAGCCAATACCAATTTGCCATCTTTACTATACAAAGGTTGTTGTCCCGATTCAGGGTCAACAATCGACAAACGTTCGTGTGAAAGAATAGCCTTCTCGCACGAGAAAATGCCCGACCAATCCGGACCACGATGACGAATTTTCTTCGACATCTTCAAAACCTGAGGACGCAATTCCTGCGCCGGAACTTTTAAATCAAATACGCCTACAAATCCACACATAATCTATCTTGTTATTATTATTTGCAAAACTGAAATTAAATCCGTGTCCAAAAATAGTCATTTTGATTAATTACAGCAAGTAATCCTGACATTTTTCTTATTTACATACCATTTACTGTCAAATAAATCAATTTGCATTCATTTTTCAAAATTTACGAATTTCATATTTATACCGAACCTCCCCTTTTTCAAATCAAACTTTCAGAAAAAACCGAAATTTTAATTGCTGCCCCCTCATCCAAAGACAACAGCAACGAAAAATAGGCAGAGTTTTCAGGAAATACCTAAACCAACGAATTTTACTGCATCTTATGTCTGAAAATGCAAAAAGACAGTCAAAATCGACTGCCTTCTGAATATATTCGACAAAATACGGTCTATACGTTAAATCTGAAATGCATAATATCGCCATCCTGAACGACGTATTCCTTCCCTTCAACAGCCATTTTACCAGCTTCTTTGCAGGCTTGTTCCGATTTGTAATGTATGTAATCAGTATATTTGATAACCTCAGCCCTGATAAATCCCTTTTCGAAATCGGTATGAATTACTCCTGCAGCTTGAGGCGCTTTAAATCCGCATTTGTAAGTCCATGCACGAACTTCTTTAACTCCGGCAGTGAAATAAGTCTCCAATTGAAGCAATTTGTAAGCTGTCCGAATCAGTTTATGCACTCCCGACTCATTCAGTCCTAGGTCTTCCAAAAACATCTGCCGTTCTTCAAAGCTTTCGAGATCAGCAATATCAGCCTCGGTAGCTGCCGCAATCATCAGCATTTCGGCATTTTCATCTTTAATGGCATCTTTCAAGGCATCAACATAGGCATTGCCCGACACCACCGAAGCTTCATCAACATTGCAGATATACAGAATTGGTTTGTTTGTGAGCAACTGGAGGTCTTTTACCAAACGAACGTCCTGATCGTCAACTTCAACAGTACGGGCAGATTTTCCCTGATTCAAAATATCACGGTAAACCGAAAGAAGCTTATACATTCGTTTGGCTTCCGGATCGTTCCCTGCTTTGGCCTGCTTTTCTACTTTGGCAATCCTGCCTTCAACCGTTTCCAAATCTTTCAATTGCAATTCAATATCAATGGTTTCCTTATCACGAACCGGGTCGATGGTATGATCAACATGCGTAATATTATCGTTGTCGAAACACCTCAAAACATGAATGATTGCATCTGTTTCGCGAATATTCCCCAAAAATTTATTTCCAAGACCTTCGCCCTTGCTAGCTCCCTTTACTAAGCCTGCAATATCCAGAATTTCTACCGTGGTAGGAACAACCCGCTCAGGATGAACCAATTCTTCGAGTTTAATCAAGCGGTCGTCGGGCACAGTAATTACGCCCAAATTGGGTTCGATGGTGCAAAACGGAAAATTAGCCGATTGTGCCTTTGCACTCGACAAACAATTGAACAAGGTTGACTTTCCGACATTCGGAAGTCCTACAATTCCACACTTTAAAGCCATTCTTCTTTATCTTTTTTTGAATTTCGGTGCAAAGATAAACGATTCAGGCAACTATGAAGCAATTATTCCAGATACAATGCCAGATATTAAATTCCGGATATTACTTTTGCAGTAAAGCCAGAACACTATGATTTTAAATTCAGTTTCAGTCGATTGTGTTATTTTTGGATTTGACAAATCAGGATTACGAGTATTACTAAATCAAACTGATAAAGAAGCACTTCGGCGCACGCTTCCAGAACAGGCCAGTTCCGATCAGATTAAACAACTCTACGAAAAGCATCCGGTATTTACCAGCGACCTTGTTTGGACCTTGTTTGGCGGCCACGTTCCTGAAGCTCAGGATCTGGATGAATTTGCCAAGAACCTGCTTTTTCAGGCTACCGGACTGAATGATGTTTACCTTCAGCAAATCCATGCTTTCGGCTCTCTTCAGCGGGTTCCTTACGTGCGAGTCATTACAATCGGTTATTATTCGTTAATAAATCCTGAATATCACGATCTAAAACAGTCGAACCTGGCGAAATCACTTCAATGGTTTAATCTCAATGAGTTGCCCGTTCTCTGTTTCGATCACGATCAAATCATTCAGCAAGCACTTCTGAAATTGCGTCAGGAAGTCATGTACCATCCGGTTGGATTTCATCTTTTGCCCGAAAAATTTACACTCACCGAAATACAATCGCTTTACGATGTGATCCTGAATAAAAAAATGGATACCCGAAACTTCCGAAAAAAACTGGCCAAAATGGAATTATTGGTTGATTCGGGCGAAAAGCAGCAGCATGTAGCCCACCGTGCCGCAAAACTGTATCAGTTCGACATTCAGATGTATGAAAAACTGAAAGAAGAAGGGCTGAACTTCAGGATCGAATAAAAACAAGTGGCCAGTCTCAGTGGTCAGAAATGCAAGCCTTGTAACTGAAAAACTGAGACTAAATACTTAATCGCCAAATTGTCGCATTAAACCATTTCCTTTTTTCACCGTCAGATAACAAACGATTGTTTCGAGTATGACCGATGACCAGCAAATATTGGATAGCCTGAAAGATCCTTCAACAAAAGAGCATGCTTTCAGACATCTGATTTCCAAATACAAGGAAAGGCTCTATTGGCACATCCGAAAAATTTTACTGAACCATGACGACACTGACGATGTTCTGCAAAATACATTCATAAAAATCTGGAATGGGTTGGATTCTTTTCGGGCTGAATCGAGTTTATTTACCTGGCTTTACCGCATTGCTACCAACGAATCGATTACATTTCTGAATCAGCGGAAACGTAAAATAATGTCGAGTCTGACTGACGAAAACGAATACCTGATTGAAAATCTGGAAGGTGATAGTTATTTCGATGGTGACGAATGGCAACTAATTTTACAAAAAGCCATCGCCACTTTGCCCGAAAAACAGCGATTGGTATTCAATATGAAATATTTCGATGAGATCAAATACGAAAAAATGTCAGATATTCTCGGTACATCAGTTGGGGCGCTGAAAGCCTCGTACCATCATGCCGTAAAGAAAATTGAAGAATACGTCAAATCACATGAAACGAAAATCGATTTATAGAAACAGAAAATAAACCTTTCAGGGAATTAAACTATTTGGAATTAAAGTTGTCAAAGTCAAATATATTACACGATCATGTACGAAAAAGATAAGATAGAACCCGATTTTTTAAAACGACCAAAAACGAATCCGTTCAAGACACCCGATCATTATTTTGATTCATTGGAGGATCGAATCATGGCCGGAATTAAACAGTCTGCAAAACCAAGAAATAATTCAGCTAAAATAATCCAGCTAATGAAACCTGTATTGGGATTGGCTGCCAGTTTTGCACTTGTATATCTGTTGGTATATTACCCAATTAATATCCTGATGTTAAAAACTGCCTCAAAAACTGAAATCGCCCAAAGTTCGTCAACCGATCTGTTTGACAATTACTCATTCAATATCGGCTCAATTGACGACATTACTTTAGCAGATGTAATTTTCTCGGATGAAACCAGCAATGATTCTTTGACAAGTCCGGAAGAACTACTTGCCTATTTGTCATCCGGATTGAATGACGTTGAAATATATTCTGAAATACAAAATTAAAAAATCATGAAAAAGTTAATCCTGATAAGCATTCTTTGCATCTTCTCGCTGACCATATTGATGGCACAAGGAAGAAGGGAACCCAGTCCTGAAATGTGGGATAAAATTAAAGCTGAAAAAATTTCATTTTTTACCAGCAAGCTGGATCTGACTTCCGCTGAAGCACAGGCTTTCTGGCCGGTGTACAATGAATTTGAAAAGAAAAGATTTGATATTCAACGACAAATTCACAATTTCGAACGGATGTCTGATGACGATTATATAAAACTTTCTGAATCGGAAATTGTGAAAATGACCAATAATTACATCGATTCTTTTGAAAAAGAAGCCAGTTTAAGAAAGGAATACCACAACAAATTCCTGAAGATACTGCCTCAGAAGAAAGTGTTACTGATGTACCGGACTGAAAATGAATTCCGGAGTCACATGATGAGGGAATATCGAAAAGATCATAATAAAGATTAACGAATAAAAGGCTGTAAATCCAGCCTTTATTCTTTTTATGGGAACAACTTATAAATGTCTTTATGATGGACAACCCGGGCAAATTCTACGGTGTCATTCTCAATAAATATTCCGATACGAAAATCTCCGATTTTTATCCTGAATAAATTTTTATAACCCTTCAACTTCTTCAGATTTCTTATATCTCGCATCGATTGCTTCTTCAACATTCTTTATGTAAGATCTGATAACATCTAAAGTTTTTTGTCCTGAAATTTTGTCCAAATCCTTATAGAATTGGTGCAAAAAATCCGTTTTCATTCTCCTCCGAGTTTTTTCATTATCAATTCGCGGGAGACTCTATCCATACGGTCAACATTTAACATCATCTCGCCCAGACCAATATCTTCCATATCATCTGTTGAAAGAACCTTGGAATGAATTTTCATTTTGTCCAATAATCCTGAAATTAGTATCATTTCAGAATCATCTTTCAATTGTATAACCATTGTTTTCATACTTAACTAGCTTTTATTCACACAAAGATATGTATTTCAAGAAAAAATATGACTCTGAAATCCAATTTCAAGGAACAGAAAGATTTAAAGTGATTCGAAACTCTTATAACGAATACTTTCCTCTTTCCAGAAACTCAATCGTTTTGTTGATCCCGACATACATCAAAGTATCTTCATTCACAAACGAAACCTGCTTCCGGTATTCGGCCAAGAAATGTTCCAAATACTCCGATGTTCGTGCAGGCCGCCTGAATTCCATAGCTTGAGCAGCATTGTAAAGTTCGATGGCCAAAATACTATAAATATTAGTAGCTACTTTCAGTGCTTTCGTGGCTGCATTCCCGCCCATACTCACATGGTCTTCCTGTTCGTTTGACGAAGGAATTGAATCGACCGAAGCCGGTGTGCTCAATTGTTTATTCTGACTGACAATGGAAGCCGCAGCATATTGCGGAATCATAAATCCTGAATTCAACCCGGGATTGGCAACCAAAAACTCCGGAAGATTGTGATCTCCGGAAATTAACCGATAAGTACGTCGTTCAGAAATACTCCCGATCTCAGAAAGTGCAATAGCCAGAAAATCGAGTGACAAAGCCAATGGTTCACCATGGAAATTTCCACCGGAAATGATCAGATCATCATCCGGGAAAACAGTTGGATTATCGGTTACTGAATTGATTTCAGTTTCCACCACTCCCGCCACATAGTTCACGGCATCTTTCACTGCACCATGAACCTGCGGAATACAACGGAATGAATACGGATCCTGAACATGTTCTTTTTTTCGACTGATCAGTTCACTACCTTCGAGTAATTTTCTAAAATTAGCCGCAGTTCTGATTTGGCCGGCATGTGGCCTGATTTCCTGAACCTGCGCCATAAAGGGTTCAATCAGCCCGTCGAAACTATCCAATGACAAGGCTCCGATAATATCAGCGTAATCCAACAACCGGAAAGCTTTCAGGAGTGTAAAAACTGCATGGGCACTCATAAACTGGGTTCCGTTGAGCAAAGCCAATCCTTCTTTCGCCTGAAGCCGGATGGGCTCCCACCCCATTTCTATCAAAACTTCGGATGCTTGTTTTCTCTTTCCGGAGTGATAAACTTCGCCCATACCTAATAAAGGAAGGAACAATTTGGCCAAAGGAGCCAAATCGCCGCTGGCTCCCAATGAACCCTGTTCGCAAACGATGGGTAAAATATCGCTGTTGTACAAATCCAAAATCCGTTGAACGGTTATCAACTGCACGGCTGAATTTCCTCTGGATAAAGCATGAGCTTTTAATAAAAGCATTAATCGAACCACATCCGAAGGAATTTCAGGACCGAGATTACAGGCATGTGAAATAACCAGGTTTTCCTGCAATTTACTGAGATCGTCTTTCGATACTTCGATGTTGCACAAGGCTCCGAAACCCGTATTTATCCCATATAGCGGACCATCGGTTTCTCTAATTTTGCGGTCGAGATAAGCCTTGCTTTTTTGGATCAATGCAATTGATTCTTCGGATAGAACAAGCAATTTCCGGCTTTCAAGGATATCTTCGATAACCGGATAAGTTAATTTTTCGGGAGATATATAATGAGTTTTTCTTTCCATGACAACTTTGTTTTAACGATTGAAAATATTCAATATTCAATAACCAATATTGAATATCGAACTAGAAATAAGGAAAAAGGAATAAGAAATAAGAAAACAATCCAGAATTCAGATTACTCGATTAATGGCACAACCTGAAACTTGAAACTTGGAACTAAAAAGGAGTTCAGGGACAACGGATGTCGCCCCCAATGGTTTTTGATAAACGGTAATCTTTTCGAAGATGAATCATTTCCCAAATTTTCAGGAAATACGGTAAAAGGATTCTATTCTGAAAGGATTTTTATCAGTTCCTCAGCATCAACCAACTGTTGTTCGCCGGAAAACATGTTTTTAAGATTTATTTTGCCCTCGATCAGTTCGCTTTCGCCAACAATGGCGACAAAGGGAATTTTTTTGTTGTTGGCCCAGGTCATCTGTTTACCCATTTTGCTTTTGTCAGGAAAGATTTCGGCATTAATTCCAGCTTTTCGAACAGCAGCCAAAACCGGCAAACAGAATGCTTCTTCCGCAGCGCCAAAATTCACAAACATTAATTTGGTTGAATCAGCCGTTGCAGCAGGGAAAAGTTCCAATTGAGTCAGTACATCGTAAATGCGGTCGGCTCCAAACGAAATGCCCACACCCGAAACATTGGGCATTCCAAAAATTCCGGTCAGGTCGTCGTAACGGCCACCTCCACAAATGCTGCCCATTGCCACATCTTTGGCTTTAACTTCGAAAATGGCACCGGTATAATAGTTCAATCCACGTGCCAATGTCAAATCCAACTCAACTTCAGTGGTCAATTCCAAAGTATCCAGGTAGGCAAATAAAGTTCTCACTTCCTCAATTCCTTTTTTTCCAATTTCTGAATGACCAATTGCGACATCCAACTGACCCAATTTTTCAGAAACCAAACCCGAAAGATTCAGAATGGGCTGGAGCTTATTCACGGCATCCTGCGGAATACCTTTTTCGATTAATTCTTCGTTTACTTTTTCCAGACCAATTTTATCCAGTTTATCGATGGCAACGGTAATGTCAACAATCCGGTCTTTTTCGCCAATCACTTCGGCAATTCCGGCCAAAATCTTGCGGTTGTTTATTTTCACAACCGTATTGATTTTTAATTTTGTGAATACAGCATCAACAATTTGAACCAGTTCCATTTCGTTGAGTAACGAATCGCTTCCAACAACGTCAACGTCGCACTGATAAAACTCACGGTAACGGCCTTTCTGTGGACGATCGGCACGCCAAACCGGTTGAATCTGGTAACGTTTAAACGGAAATGAAATGTCGTTTCGGTATTGAACCACAAATCGCGCAAATGGAACTGTCAGATCGTAACGCAGCCCTTTTTCAGAAATTTTGTTGGTTAGTCGGATGCTATTTCGTTCAAGCAATTCCTGATCAGATGGAGCCGCTGCAAAATCTCCGGAATTCAGGATTTTGAATAGCAGTTTGTCACCTTCTTCACCGTATTTACCCATCAATGTTGACAGGTTTTCCATTGCCGGCGTTTCAATGGGTTGAAATCCGTACAATCTGAAAATACTTTTGATTGTGTCGAAAATATAGTTCCGGTTGGTCATTTCAACTGGTGAAAAATCGCGTGTTCCTTTTGGAATCGAAGGTTTCTGT
>JBBQMW010000076.1:0-19263 GCA_038329265.1 Bacteroidales bacterium
GCATTCTGGTGCATCAATATCGGGCTTATGCTTATGGTTCTAATCAGCATTTTGCCTATCGGATTTCTGCAAACGGTTGCCAGTGTAAAACATGGCATGTGGTATGCCCGTTCAGCCGAATTCCTACAGCAACCACACATGGAAACCCTTCGTTGGCTGCGTGCTATTGGCGATACCATTTTTGCTGTTGGAATCGTTGCGCTGGTCTATTTTGTTGCCGGACTGCTGTTTGGCTGGTCGGTAAAAAAAGAAGTAAATTAGAAAATAATGCGTAGCGGTTGGAGTATGGTAGTAGTCAGGAGGAAAATAATTTCTGGCGCATCTTCATGTGATGATTGAAATAGGAAAGATCTATGCGCCACATGTGGGAATAAAAATAGAACGTTGAAGTTTAACCGCTACGCGGTAAAAATGTAAAATTCCGGTTATTCTACAATACTTTAATCGCTACGCGATAACGCAGAATAGTATTATTGAAATCAATTTAAAATCAGAAAAAAAAAAATGGAAAATATTAGAAATAAATCAGAAGGGGAGATCGTTAAACTCGATTTCAGGGCTGCCGATGTGTTCAGCAATTACGGAATCGATTTTTGCTGCGGAGGAAAAATTTCAGTAGCCGAGGCTTGTGCAAACGCAAAAACGGAAGAGTCAATAGTCATTAGTGCATTGGAAAACCTGCAAAATAAAAGTGGTTCAGCCGTTCACGATTTTGACAGTTGGAACATCGGCTTTCTGGCCGATTACATTCAAAATACCCATCATCAATACGTGAGCAAAGCCATTCCGCAGATTTTGCCTTTGGCGCAAAAAGTAGCCGATGTACATGGCGAACATCATCCTGAAGTCATTTTAATCAATGATTTGTTTAGTGATCTGGCTGACGAATTGCTTTCGCACATGCAGAAAGAAGAGCAAATTTTATTTCCTTACATTAAAAAGCTGGTTGTTGACGAATCAGCAGGTAAATGCAACGATCCCTCGTGTTTTGGCTCAATTGCTTCACCAATTTCAGTAATGGAAGCAGAACACGAAAATGCAGGTCTTATATTGAAGGAGCTTTTCAAATTGAGCGACGGATACACTCCTCCTGAAGATGCCTGTAATACCTTTCGCGTACTTTACGGTAAATTGAAAGAGTTTGAAGATGATTTGCACCGCCACATTCATCTGGAAAACAACATCCTGTTTCCAAAGGCAATTGAAATGGAAGAGGCAATGCTGGTCAATTGAGGAAAATTACACAGATTATTTTTATAAATCCTGAGACAATTTAAAATTTGTTTCAGGATTTTGTTTTAAAATATGGGCGATTCACACTGGTTCTATGTGTCTGATCAAAAAACTGATAAAACGCTTTTTTTATCCGATTCAAATGACGTAAATTAAGCACAATATAAAATGGCATATTTATGAAGATACTTTTCCTTTGTTCCGGGGGTAATTCGTGCCGAAGTATGATGGCTGAAGAAATACTTAAAAAGATGGATAAAACGCTTGACGTTTTTTCAGCAGGATTGCATCCTTACCCGCAAGTTGATCAATTTGCAATTAAGGTTTTGATGGAAATAGGAATCGATATTAGTACTAAAAAAATCATAAACTATGAGGATTATGAAGGAATGGAGGTCGATTACCTGATCACGCTATGCGAAGGAACAAAGGATAAAATAACTTCGGTCAACGTTCGGGCAAGGCATAAAATTCATTTGGGATTTGAAGACCCGGAGAAAAAAAACAGCACCGAAGAAGAAATTATCAGTGTTTACCGCAATATTCGAGACGAAATAAAGAATGAATTGGAATATTTTTATTCCCGTATTTTAAAGATTGAAACATCTCCCGGTTAAATGATTTTCCTAAAAAGATGGCCTGAACATCAATTGCTCAGGCCATTTTTATATGATTCTGGAAATACGATTACTGCATCATAGCTTCCACCTCGTCAGGCGTAACCGGAATACGATCACCTAATAGTTCACTGCCGGTTTCGGTAACCAGAATATCATCTTCGAGACGAATTCCGCCGAAATTCAGATAACTTTCCAAACGATCGAACTGGATAAAATCAGCATTTATTTTTTCTGCCTTCCATTTCTCAATCAGTGCCGGAATGAAGTAAATTCCAGGCTCATTGGTAATTACGAACCCTGACTGAAGCCTGCGTCCCATGCGAAGATTCGCAGTTCCAAATTGTTTAACTGGTCGGATTTCATCATCATAGCCAACATAGATTTGGCCCAAATCTTCCATGTCATGCACATCCAATCCCATCATGTGTCCCAATCCGTGTGGCATAAACAGGGAATGAGCTCCATTTGCAACAGCTTCTTTTACATTGCCTTTCATCAATCCAAGAGCTTTTAATCCTGAAGCCAGAACTTCTGAAGCGGCCAAATGAACCGACAAATAGCTTGACCCTGGTTTAGTCAATTCGCGTCCACGGTTGTTTGCAGCTAAAACAATCTCATAAATTTCGCGCTGTTGCTGTGTGAATTTTCCACTAACCGGCATTGTTCGGGTAAAATCGGAAGCATAACGAGAACATATTTCGGCACCTGCATCTACAATCAGTAACCGTCCGTTTTGTAAAGTTTGAGAATGATCGTGGTTATGCAGGGTTTCGCCATTTTGGGATAAGATGACAGGAAAAGATACCGTTCCTCCGCCAGCATTGGCAATTCCCTCGATGGTTCCGGCAATTTTTTGTTCCCAAACTCCGGCCTTAGCCATCTTCATCGCGGTAACATGCATTTGATAGCCTACCGCACAGGCTTTCCGTATCTCAGCTATTTCCTGTGCTTCTTTCACCGATCTTAAATCGATAATCGCTTTAATTAATTCAAGCGAAGAAAAGTCATTCAACTTCGAGACAGAAATACCCAACAAATCAAAAAGAAGAAGTTTATTGTCGGCGCGGTATGGTGGTAAAAAATGTATTTTTCGCCCTGCCGAAATTGCTTTCTCGAGGTTTACCTGAAGATTTTTATACGGTTCGGTACGTATAATTCCAACTTGATCAGCTTTTTCTTTCAGCGAGATTTGTGGACCCATCCAGATAATGTCATCCAAACTAAAATCATCGCCAAAAATAATCTGTTCCCCCGAATCGGTGTCAATGATCCCGGCAAGTCGTTGAAAGTCTAATCCAAAGAAATATAAAAACGAACTATCCTGTCTGAAATAGTAAGTGTTATCGGCGTAATTCATAGGTGAATCAACATTGCCCAAAAGCAGGATTATTCCGCCTGAAACTTTTTGGCTAAGTTTTTTGCGGCGCGAAATATAGGTTTCAGAAGTAAACATTTGCATGAGTTTAAATATTTCAGGAAAGATAGAAAAAATACACTGTTCTAATGCTGACAAATCTTTCCCGAATGTTATAAACCATAAAATAAGTTGAAAATCATTTCGGAAATTTTCAAACATGCATTGAAATATTTCGTAACGTAAAACAAACTAAAACTTCAACGCCATGAATAATACGATGATGGTTTATCTGAATAAACGGATGAATGAGCAGAATCAAAAGTATCCTTCAGTAGGTAAAAAAACCGGACCAGTAATATGTATTTCGAGAGAAGTGGGATGTGGTGGAGTTGTTATCGCCCGATTGCTTGCGGCAGAACTCGACAAACAAAGCCTATGTAAAAAATGGCGAATGTTAAGTAAGGAAATTCTTAAAGAAAGTGCACGTGAATTAGACATGGATCCGAATAAGCTTCGGAGTATTTTAAAAGATGGGGACCGAAGCATGTTTGATGACATTTTGAATGCTTTCAGCGAGAAAAGATTCAAAAGTGAACGAAAAATCAGTAAAACGCTGATTGATCTGATAACCAGTTTTGCCAACGATGGGTATTGCATTATCGTGGGTAGGGCAGGGCACATTATTGCACAGGATATTAAGCAATCGTTGCTCGTTCGTTTAACGGCGCCACTGAAATGGCGAATCCGGCAAATAATGGAAAAGAACAATTTAAATTTGCGGGAAGCCAATGAATTTATTGAAAAAACAGAAAAAGAGAGACATAATCTTCGCAAGTTTATCGCAGGGGATAAGGGTATTGAAGATGAATTTGACTTGACATTGAACTTATCCAGAATGAGTATTGAGGAAGCTATATCTTTAATCTACTCGGCAGCTAAATCCAGAGGAATGATAGAAGCTTCGAAGAGTAAAGTTGAAGTCTTCTAACAATTCCAGGTTTCAGGTTCCAAATTTCAAGCTACCTGAAATTTGAAACCTGAAATTTGAAACCTGGAATTTGAAACTATTTTAAGTATTTATCCAACCATTGTTTGAATACCCTTTGCCAAAGAATCCCATTCTGAGGTTGAAGTACCCAATGATTTTCTTCCGGAAAAATAAGCATTTGTGCCGGAACTCCGCGTAATACGGCCGCATTGAAAGCTGCCATTCCCTGGGATGCCAGAATCCGGTAATCTTTTTCGCCATGAATAACCAGGATCGGAGAATCCCATTTATCAACAAACAAATGAGGTGAGTTTGCATACGACCGCTGAGCAACGACATTAGATTTATCCCAGTACGGACCACCCAGATCCCAATTTACAAACCACATTTCTTCAGTTTCCAGATATTGCTGTTCGAGATTGAACATTCCATCATGGGCAATGAATGCTTTGAAGCGTTTTTCGTGATGTCCGGCGAGCCAGTATACCGAGAATCCGCCATAGCTGGCTCCAACACAACCCAGTTTGTCTTTATCTACAAAAGGTTCTTTGGCCATGGCATCAATAGCCGAGAGATAATCTTTCATGTTTTGTCCGCCATAGTCGCCACTGATTTGTTCCAGCCATTCCTTCCCGAAACCGGGCAATCCGCGACGGTTTGGAGCCACCACAATATATCCGTTGGCAACCATTTGCTGGAAATTCCAGCGGTACGACCAAAACTGACTGACTGTAGACTGCGGGCCACCTTCGCAAAACAGGATGGTTGGGTATTTTTTATTCGGATCGAAATGGGGAGGATAAATTACCCAGGTAAGCATTTGTTTGTTGTCGGTCGTTTTTATCCAGCGTTCTTCCACTTTTCCAAATGTCAATTGGTCTAAAATTGGCTTATTCTGAAATGAAAGTTCAGTTTCGGCTCCGGTTTGCGGATCAATTGAATAAATTTCATCGGGTTGGCTCATGGAGTGCTTCATACCAATCAACTTATTTTTGGCTTCGGCAACAAAAGCATAATCGTGAATCCCTTTGGTGATCTGCGTGATTTTCTTGTCGGCCATGTCAGCACGATAAATTTCAGTAAGTGCCTGCCAGCAACTTATAAAATAGATGGTTTTGCTGTCGGCGCTCCATACCAAACCGGTTGAGTTCTGATCGAAATCGGATGACAAGTCAGTTTTTTCACTGGTTTCCAGATTCAGGACAAATAATCGGATTTTATCAGCCTCGTATCCGTCGCGTTCCATGCTTTCCCATGCCAGCCATTTTCCATCGGGCGAGAAAACCGGATTTTTGTCATATCCCATCATTCCCTGAGTTTTATTCTCAGTTTGCTTCGATTCAATATTGTAGAAATAAATATCTGAATTGGTTGAAAGTGCGTATTCTTTTCCGGTTTTTTTGCGACTGGTATAAGCTACCGTTTTTCCGTCGGGGCTCCAGGCCAATTGTTCCACACCGCCCCAAGGTTTCATTGGACTTTCAAAAGGCTCATCCTTCAGAATGTCAATTGCGTTTTCGAATTTTCCATTCTTGAATTCGGCCACAAAAGGATGAGGAACGGTCTGTACCCATTCGTCCCAATGCTTGTACATCAGGTCAGTTTTCAAAAAGGCATTCGCTTTTGGCAGATCGGGGAATAGATCGTGAATATCATTTTCGACCTTTACATCAGCGGCAAAAAGAAGTTTTGACCCATCGGGAGAATATTTAAAACCGGTAATTCCCCCTTTAATTTCGGTTACCTGAATGGAGTTGGTGCCATCAAGATCCATTTCCCACAATTGCATGTCGCCCGATTTGGACGATAGGTATCCGATTTTCTTTCCGTCGGGTCTCCAGGATGCCGAAGATTCTTTTTCCGGAGTATCGGTTAATTTAACTTTCTCTCCTCCTGAAACCGAAACAGTGTATAAATCGCGGTACGACTTGTTTTCTTCAATGTTGTAATTGGTTACCGAATACAAAACAGTTGATCCATCGGGCGAAATTGCAGGTTCACCAATTCGTCCGAAACTCCATAAAACTTCTGGAGTTAAAATATCTGAAGTAAGTTTTGGAACTTCGGGAATAGATTTCTCAGTCATTTCTTTTGCCGGTTTCGGATTTGAACATGAAAACAAAATGGCCACAAAGGCAATGCAATAAACAGGCTTCTTCATGTTAGTTTTTTTTATCGAATTTATGGCGGTGAATGTAAATAATGTCGTGCAATAAAAAAATGAAAAGCATCTGCTATTCACTAGCAGATGCTTTTAAAAATAACCGAATTGATTGAAACAGTTTCTAGTATTTGTATTCAGCTGTAAATTCAAAATCTTCTCCATCAAAATCTTTTGCAATAACCTTAAAAGTCGTGCTGGTTTTGCCAGTAACTTTAAGTGCGCTCAGATCGAAAGTGACCATGGCAGCAAGTGGGATGTCTTCCTGATCATCGTTGGTGTTGTGCCTTAATTGCAAAATCACAGGACCATTATCTGGATCAATAACACCAGGTTGTTTTACCAGATTGATATAATGTGTTTTGGTTCCTCCGAGATATTGCAGTTCGAAATTCAGCATATTATTCGAAATCCAATGTTTTCTCACTTTTATGGGATCATTGCCAATGCTGTCCTCAATTTCAGGCGTAATATCCAAAATGCCCTTGTATAAAATCTTTCGCATCGAATTAATTGTCACATAATATTGTTCGTTGTTTTCAGGATTTTCTTTATCCTCCAAAATTGTAAAGTTTGTCAACACGCGGTCGTTGTTTTTTAAATCGTCCCAAAAGCGGGTCGAACTGGTAGGGAATAGAATCTCACCATCGTCCAATAGGATGGTAAACGATTCATCGGCTGAATCTTTTTGAATCAAGCCAAATCCAATCCAGGTATTGCTTAAAGAGTAATCATCATCGTTAAAATCGCAGCTTGTAAAAAAGCACGATACGGTAGCCATCATGAATAGAAATGCAAATTTTCTCATTTTCGTGTTTTAAAATACCGGTTTTCGAGATTAAGTACAAAAACGTTATGTACGTCAATCAGGAAACCCATTACTAATTTATTTGTTTATTTGTAAGATTCCGGCAGTTGTAATTTGGTTGCGTTGAGATGAATATTTTATCAAACTTGATTCGGATAAAAAAATGGTACGACAATTGTTGTGATATATGTAGATATCTGTATGTATTGTATAAGTTTGATTTTTAATTATTCGGAAGATTTTAAAATTAATATGAATCGATAAATTATGAAAAAGCTATTTTTAACTATGACGGCAGCAGTCCTGATTCTATCCGCCTGCGGAAACCAGAAACAAGGTAGTAATGAAAATCAGGAGGTTAGCAACTCTGCGGTAAGCGCAAGTGCAACAGGTTCTTCGGAAAAGTTGACGAAGGAGTTGTTTGTGAAAAAAGTTTGGGATTATACCAATTCGCCAAACGACTGGAAATACCTGGGCAACAAGCCTGCAATTATTGATTTTTACGCCGATTGGTGTGGCCCGTGCAAAATCGCAGGTCCAATTCTCGAGGAGGTTGGAGCCGAATACACGGGCAAAATTCAGGTGTATAAAATTAATACCGATCAGGAACGTGAATTGGCACAGGTATTTGGAATAACCGGGATCCCCGCATTTTTATATATTCCAGCCTCAGGTAAACCTGTCATGATGTCAGGAATAGGACGATCGAAAGAAGAAACGAAAAAGATGTTTATTGAAAACATCGAAAAATACCTTGCGGTGAAGAAGTAAAAAAAGTAAGCCCTCTGGTCATTTTTGGCAGGAGGGCTTATTTCAATAGTTAATCTAATTTTCCATGCAGTGCAGCGCCTGTATACGATTCCTGAATATTGATCAGGTCTTCAGGCTTTCCTTCAAAAAGCACTCTTCCACCGTCTTTTCCGCCTTCCGGTCCGAGGTCGATCACCCAATCGGCACATTTAATTACATCCAGATTGTGCTCAATAATAATGATACTGTGGCCACGGGCAATCAACGCATTGAACGAATCCAGTAATTTGCGGATGTCGTGAAAGTGCAACCCAGTGGTTGGCTCGTCGAAAATAAACAGTGACGGACTTCCTTTTTCCTTCGCCAGAAAAGATGCCAGCTTGATGCGTTGACTTTCGCCGCCCGATAAAGTGCTCGACGACTGCCCCAGTTTTACATACCCCAAACCCACATCCTGTAGCGGTTTCAAGAGTTTTGCAATTTTTTTTGCTGAAGTTGATTTGTGGCTTCCGAAGAAATCAATAGCCTCGTCAACCGTTAAATCAAGTATGTCGAAAATATTTTTCTCCTCGAATGTCACTTCCAGAATTTCGTCTCTGAACCTTTTACCCTTACAGCTTTCGCAAACCAGATGAATGTCGGCCATAAATTGCATTTCGACCGTAATTTCACCTTCGCCCTGGCACTCTTCACACCGTCCGCCTTCGATATTAAACGAGAAATGAGATGGCTTAAATCCGCTGTATTTGGAGGCTTGTAGCTCGGAATATAATTTCCGGATTTCGTCGTAAACTTTCAGGTAAGTCACTGGATTTGAACGTGATGATTTCCCGATGGGGTTTTGGTCAACAAATTCGACAGAGCTAATCAAGTTAAAATCGCCTCGGATAATATCGTGCTGACCAGTTTTTTCGCTGTACCTACCAAACATTTTGGCAATGGCCGGATACAGAACCTTGGTAACAAGCGACGACTTTCCGGAACCGCTGACTCCGGTAACCACGCAAATAGTATTGAGAGGGAATTTTACATCCACATTCTTCAGATTGTTTTCGCGGACGCCGGTTATCTCAATATAATTACTCCATTTGCGACGCGATTGCGGCACATTAATTTTTTCTCTTCCGGTCAGGTATTTGGCAGTCAGGCTTTCCGAAGATGTTTCCAGTTGTTCGTGTGTTCCCTGAAAAACGACCTCTCCTCCCAATCGTCCGGCCATCGGACCGATATCAATAATTTCGTCGGCAGCCCGCATAATATCCTCGTCGTGTTCAACCACCAAGACGGTATTGCCCAGTTTTTGTAATTTGCGAAGTACACGAATCAGTCGTTCCGTATCGCGCGAGTGCAGACCAATGCTGGGTTCATCAAGAATATACATCGATCCAACCAGGCTGCTTCCAAGTGAAGTCGCGAGATTGATACGCTGCGATTCACCTCCGGAAAGGGTTGAGGAAAGCCTGTTAAGTGTTAAATATCCCAGACCAACATCGGTTAAAAATTCAAGACGGTTATTGATTTCGGTCTGAATACGTTCGGCGATTTTATTTTCATGGGATGAAAGCATCAGGCTTACAAAGAATTGCTGAAGTTCGTCAATGGGCAATAAAACCAAATCCTGAATTGATTTTTCGCCAACTTTCACGTACATGGCTTCCTTTTTCAAACGCGTACCACGGCAATCGGGGCAGATAGTTTTTCCGCGATACCTCGAAAGCATGACTCTGTACTGAATTTTATAGACGTTTTCCTCCAGCATTTTAAAGAATTTATCCAGTCCCTGAAAATGCTTATTTCCCGTCCATAACAAATGCCTTTGTTCTTCGCTTAGCTCATAATACGGTTTATGTATCGGGAAATTGAATTTTTCTGCTGAATATACCAATTCATCTTTCCATTCGCTCATTTTTTCGCCTTTCCAGCAAACCACCGCATCCTGATAGATTGATAATGATTTGTTTGGAATGATCAGGTCTTCGTCGATACCAATTACTTTTCCGTATCCTTCGCAGGCTTTGCAAGCTCCGATCGGGTTGTTGAAGCTGAACATGTGTACCGATGGTTCTTCGAATTCAATGCCATCGGCTTCAAAAAGGTTGGAGAAATGCTCTTCCTTAACTTCAGTTCCCAAATAGATCTTAATAATGCATTCGCCATGTCCTTCAAAAAATGCGGTTTGGACTGAATCCGCAATTCGGCTCAAATTATCTTCATCATTCAAAACGGTAGCCCGGTCGATTACAATAATGCAAGAGGAATCGGTGCAAATTGTGGCATTGTTTTCTTTTAAAAGCTCATCAATCTTTCTGACTTCGTTGTTTATTTCGAGTCTTGTAAATCCTTGTTGAAGTAATAATTCTGCTTCCTGAAGAATGGTGCGGTCCTTTTTTATTTTTAACGGAGAACCAATCAGAAATTTGGTGTTTTCCGGAAAAGATTGAATAAAGTTGGTCACATCGCTCACATGGTGTTGTTTAACTTCCTTTCCCGAAATTGGGGAAATGGTTTTTCCGATGCGGGCAAAAAGTAATTTAAGGTAATCGTAAACTTCGGTCGATGTTCCAACTGTTGAGCGCGGATTGCGAGTATTTACCTTTTGCTCGATGGCAATTGCCGGTGGTATACCTTTAATGTAATCGACTTCAGGTTTATTAATTCTGCCTAAAAACTGTCGGGCATACGATGATAAACTTTCTACATACCGTCGCTGACCTTCGGCATAAAGCGTATCGAAGGCCAGTGATGATTTTCCGGAACCGGATAAACCGCTGATTACAACCAATTTATTCCGTTCGATATTTAGGTCAATGTTCTTTAAATTGTGAACTCTGGCACCTTTAATCTGGATGTATGATGAATTTTTTGAGGAAGAATTCATTTGTTATGTTATTTTATTTGCAAAAAATTTGTTTTATAAAAAAAAATGATCCATTTTTACAGGCACAAAATTAACAAATTGTTTAAATCTCATTCTAAAAAGGCTTGCTTATAGGCGGAACTCTACTCTTTAATTATTGAAAACAGTCACATAATATTCAGAGTAATGTTCAGAACAGAAGATCTGAGCGATAATTCGCTCGTAATGCAATTTGTTGATGGGGACCAGAAGGCTATTGAGATATTGATTTCCCGCCACAAAAAGAGAGTTTTTACTTACATTTTACTTATCGTAAAAAACCACCATCTTGCTGAAGATATCTTTCAGGATACTTTTATTAAGGTGATACGCTCTTTGAAAACGGGGAAATATACCGAAAATGGCAAATTTATTTCGTGGGTACTGCGTATTTCTCACAACCTGATCATTGATCATTTCAGAAAGGAGAAATTGCTGAATACCACTTCGAACGATGATACGAACATCGATCTTTTCAATTCGCAAAAATATTCCGAAGAAAACATTGAGGATAAACTGATTTTTGATCAGATTACCAGCGATGTTCGCCTCCTGATCGATGAACTTCCAGACGATCAGAGGGAGGTGATTATGATGCGGCATTTTCAGGGATTAAGTTTTAAAGAAATCGCAGACTTAACTGATGTCAGTATTAATACGGCTTTGGGGCGTATGCGTTATGCTTTGATCAATCTTCGGAAAATGATTGAGAAAAAAAATCTCAGTTTGACGAAAATTTAATGAGATGATTACAATATTATTTCGCAGGTTGCGTTATTGCTTTATAACTTAAAACAGTAACGTAGGCCTATGAGTAAACTCTCTACTTTAAATTTTTTGGTCAATTCATATTATGCTGGAAAAAAAGAAGTTGAAATCCTTCAATACGTTGGATATCCTTCTGTCATTTTTGACACAAATTCTGATCTTGACACGTTTGAACCTTTGCAAAGCAGTATTGATGCAATTTTGAAGTTCGCATCGCAATACGAAGTTGTCAATACCAGAAGAACCGGAAATATAGAATTGAACCTGAATTAGAACCTGAAAAAATATTTTAAAGCATCTTGACACAGATGCTTTTTTTATTTACATTTGTGATATCATAATAGTATTAAAATGTTATAAATCTGATATTATGGAAAAGTTATTTACTGCCCGCTCAGGGTATTTGTTTCTGGTGATTGAGCTTTTACTTCTTGGTCTGGCAATTGTCGGGTTTATTTCAGAAATTATCGTTCCCGCTGTTCTTTCGATATTTCTGTTTGTATTGATTACACCAGGATTCATGGCAGTTGATCCCAATCAAAGTTACGTACTCATTCTGTTTGGCGCATACAAAGGCACAATCAAAGACAATGGATTCCTATGGGTTAATCCGATTTTTGTAAAAAAGAAATTTTCACTTCGGGCACGTAACTTCAACAGCGAACCCATTAAAGTGAATGATAAATTGGGAAATCCGATTATGATCGGTCTTGTTTTGGTCTGGAAGGTTGAAGAAACTTATCGCGCTGCTTTCGGAGTCGACGAATATGAGCACTTTGTAGTGGTACAAAGCGAAGCCGCTTTACGCAAGCTGGCAGGTTTATATCCGTATGACAACATTGAAGATGATCATGCTAAAATTACACTGCGCGATGGTGGCGAGGAAGTGAACCAAATGCTCGAAGGAGAAATTCGTGAACGTCTGGAAATTGCCGGAATCCATGTGATTGAAGCCCGTATCAATTACATCGCTTATGCCCAGGAAATTGCTCAGGCTATGTTAAAACGCCAGCAAGCCACTGCAATTGTTGCGGCACGGTTTAAAATTGTAGAAGGCGCTGTCAGTATGGTTGAAATGGCTTTGTCCGAATTAAGCAAGCGAGAGATTGTGACTTTGGACGAAGATAAAAAAGCAACGATGGTAAGTAATCTTCTTGTTGTTTTGTGTGGAGATAAGGAAGCCACACCGGTTGTGAATACAGGAACACTCTATCAATAATACTATGAAAATGGCAATAATCCAATGATGACGAATAATTCTCTTAAAATGTTGGCCAATGAATTGGCTAATCATGGAACTGCATCTTTGAGGTACGATAAACGCGGAATTGTACAAAGTAAGAGTGCCGGTTTAAAATAGAAAAAATGAAGGGGTGAGAATATGGCCAAGAAAAAATCTTTTGTGCTGCGCATTGATCCTGATGTTTATGATGCCATTGAAAAATGGGCAGCTCAGGAATTCCGCAGTGCAAACGGGCAAATAGAATGGATGATAACCAAAGCTCTCCGCGATGCCCGGCGAACAGTTGAAAAAAGTAATAAGGAGGAGCCATCTGCTGAGAATGAATAAGCTTTTGTACTCATTAGTTTCACGTTAACTTTAAATTTTAAAATCATGCAGCAAACAAAGTATCATTGCCCGAAATGTGGAAACACCCAAGCCGAGGTAGACGTTATTAGAACAACCGGAAACGGTTTTTCAAGATTTTTTGATATTCAGAATAGAAAATTCACTGTTATAACTTGTACTCGCTGTAAATACAGTGAATTTTACAAAGGAACGGCAAGTAATTCAGGCAATATTGGCGATTTTCTGGTTGGTTAAAATGATCGGTTTAAATTTACTTTAAATTAGGAGAATAAGCTTTCTGACCGATTGAAAAGCCGTAGTTTTTAGTTTATTTTTGCAGCGGTAAAAAAAGTAAAACCTCTCAAAAAAATAGAAACTATGACCATTAGTGCACTGCAATCAGAAAGGGCTAAATATCAGCCAAAACTTCCAAACTCATTGAAATCATCAGTTAAACTGGTTGAAGGTGAAAAGACTCAATCGATAGCTGATCAGGATGAAATCAGGAAGCTATTCCCGAATACTTATGGCATGCCACTCATTACCTTCGAGGCTGGCACTGCGAAAGAATCATATTCAGCAGTTAATGTTGGCGTAATTCTTTCAGGAGGACAGGCTCCCGGCGGACACAATGTGATTTCAGGAATTTTCGACGGGATCAAAAACCTTAATCCAGACAGTAAATTGTATGGTTTTTTAGGTGGCCCCGGTGGATTGGTCGATCATAGTTTCGTTGAACTAACTTCATCAATTATTGATGAATTCCGCAACACCGGTGGCTTCGACATCATTGGTTCGGGACGCACCAAACTCGAAGAAACTGCTCAGTATGATAAAGGTACTGAGATCATGAAAGAATTGAACATCAAAGCACTGATCATTATTGGCGGTGACGACAGCAATACCAATGCTTGTGTATTGGCCGAATATTACGCAGCTAAAAATACAGGAATTCAGGTGATTGGTTGTCCGAAAACAATTGACGGCGACCTTAAAAACGACATGATCGAAACCTCATTCGGGTTTGATACTGCAACCAAAGTTTATTCAGAACTGATTGGGAACATCGAGCGTGATGCCAATTCAGCAAAAAAATACTGGCATTTCATCAAATTAATGGGCCGTTCGGCTTCACATATCGGACTGGAATGTGCTTTACAAACTCAGCCAAACATTACCTTGATTTCGGAAGAAGTGGAATTGAAAAAACAAACATTGAGCGAAATTGTGGATTACATGGCCGGAATTGTTGCCAAACGCGCCGCCAATGGCGAAAACTTTGGAGTTGCTTTAATTCCTGAAGGCTTGGTCGAATTTGTTCCTGAAATGAAAGCTTTGATTTCGGAATTGAACGATTTATTGGCCGAAGGTTCTGAAACAGAACAGAAATTTAAATCATTCATTGATAAGGCAGACGGCCGCGCATTTGTTGCCGGAATTTTATCGGCTGAATCAGCAAAAGTATATACTTCACTTCCTTCAGGAATTGCCGATCAGTTAACCCTCGACCGCGACCCTCACGGAAACGTTCAGGTTTCGTTGATTGAAACAGAAAAACTGCTGGGCGAAATGGTGAAAACCCGTTTGAGTGAGATGAAGAAAATAGGGGAATTCAAAGGTAAATTCGGAACACAGTATCACTTTTTCGGATACGAAGGCCGTTGCGCTGCTCCCTCAAACTTCGATGCAGATTATTGCTATTCATTGGGATACAATGCTTCATTCCTGATTGCTGCTGGAAAAACAGGCTACATGTCATCGGTTCGGAACCTGACTGCACCTGCTGCCGAATGGATTGCTGGCGGAGTACCGGTAACCATGATGATGAATATGGAACGTCGTCACGGACACATGAAACCGGTAATTCAGAAAGCTTTAGTCGAATTGGATAGTGCACCGTTCAAATATTTGGCAGCAAACCGCGAAAAATGGGCCATCGAAACGTCATTCGTATACCCGGGACCTATTCAATACTGGGGACCAACCGAAGTTTGCGATCAGCCAACCAAAACGATTACTCTCGAAAGAGCAAAATAAAATCAATCAATAAAGTGAAAATAGAAAACCCCGGAAACAATTTCGGGGTTTTCTATTTCGTAGAGGGATATGACCATTATATTCCCATTGAAGGCAAGAATTCGATCACATCGAGAATCAGTTGCCTTTTATGCTCTTCAGTAGTTGATAAAGCTTTTTCAAGCCGGTCGATTTCCACATCAATTTTGGCTTGATCAATTTTGGAAATCGTATTCATAATAACGGTGTAGGCTTCAAAAGCAATCCGAAAATCACAATCAATCAGCAGATCGATAAAAAGCGACAAATAATTGCTATAATCCAATCCATTTTCCCAGCAACTTGAAACCAGTTCTTTCAATTCGGGAGCATATTTCTGATTTTGAATGGCTTCTATAATGAGTGGGATGGCATCGCTCTCCTTTAAATTGGCAAATAGTTCAGCAACCATCGACTTGATTTCAGGATTTTGTGTCAGATGAAGAATTTCAACCAAAACCGGAATATCCGAAACCTTTCCGGACACCCTTAATTCTTCCAAAGTTTCAATTACCTTGAGGGAGTCGGCTGACTGCAATCCTTTCAAGATGTTATTTTTATCGTCATTTTTAGTATCGCTGATCATCTGTAATCTTTTTTTATTTCACTGCAAATTTAATAAATTGAACTTTACTTTTTCCATTTTACTTTTTTCCTGACAGTAGTATATATCTTTGCAGCCCATAGTTTATGCTGAAAATGAATCAACGGACCAAAGATCTGGCAGAACTTCCAATTCCACGTTTAATGCTGAAATTTTTTATTCCTGCATTTATTGGGGTTTTCATCAATGCGTTATACAACGTTGTCGATCGTATTTTTATTGGGCAGGGCGTTGGATCAGTTGCTTTGAGCGGAGTTTCAGTTACTTTCCCGGTCATGCTGATTGTGATGGGTTTCGGAATGCTAATTGGTATCGGAGCCAGTGTGTTGGTATCCATTAATTTGGGAAAACACGATATGAATAAGGCAGAACAGGTACTTGGCAGCAGTTTTTTACTCATGTTGCTGGTCTCGGTTCTTATTACTGTTATTGGGTTTTCGATTAAAAATATCATGCTTCATTCGTTTGGGGCAACTGCCGAAACCATCCAATATGCGAATGATTATCTGGATATTATTCTGGCAGGGACAGTTTTTCAGGTGGTTGGTTTTTCGCTCAACAACATCATTCGGGCCGAAGGTAATCCACGCATTGCCATGGTTTCCATGATTCTCAGTGCAGGTACAAACATGATTCTGAATCCGATATTTATTTTTGGCTTTGGTTGGGGTGTAAAAGGCTCAGCTTTGGCCACTGTAATTTCGATGATTCTCTTAACTGTGTGGGTTTTGTGGCACTTCCGAAGTTCTAAATCAGTTGTCAAACTGAAGCTTGAAAATATCAAATTCGATCGCAAAATTGTATTCGAAATTCTGGCTATTGGGATGGCTCCGTTTTTTATGCAGATTGCCAATAGTGTTGTTCAAGGCTTGATCAATACCAAACTCATTGCTTTTGGCGGCGATTTGGCGGTTGGAGCCATGGGAATTGTGAATAGTGTATTGACTCTGATTGTGATGTCAATTGTAGCTATAAATATGGCCTCTCAGCCAATTGTCAGCTACAATTATGGAGCAAAATCATTTGGTAGGGTAAAGGAGACTCTGCGATTAGCCATCATTATGGCCACGGTAATTGCTGTATTTTCATTTGCTTTGGTCGAATCATTTCCCGGGTCCATTGTGAAACTTTTCAATTCGTCCGATTCAGGTCTGCTAAATTTTGGAAAGGAAGGATTACGAATGAGTCTGCTGGCATTGCCATTTGTCGGGTTTCAGGTGGTTGCGGGAAACTTTTTTCAGTCGATGGGTAATGCTAAAATTGCGTTATTCCTCACTTTAAACCGACAGGTTATTTTATTGATGCCGCTTCTTTTCATACTTCCTAATTTTTTCGGATTGCATGGTATTTGGCTGGCAATGCCCATTTCCGACTTCTGTTCGGCCATCATTGTCGTTTTCTTCCTGGTCAGCCAATGGAGAAAATTGAACGTGTTGATTGAAGAGAATCACCTTGAATTGCGAATTACTTCTTAGCCTTTCTTGTTTAAGTTTGTACATTTGTTGAAATCAGCTAAACGATCATCCTCATGAATAAAAAGCAACGCTTCGATGCCTTCGTTGAAGGAAAGAAAATTGATGGGATTTTGTTTCGTCCAATACTGATGCACTTTGCAGCCCGTTTTACCGGAAATACCTATGGCGAATTTGCTTCCGACCACAAAGTGCTGGTGAATAGCAACATCAAAACCATGGAGCATTTCGACTACGATATGGTTAGCCTGATCTCTGATCCATACCGCGAAACTGCGGCTTTTGGCGCTCCGGTAACTTTTATTCCTGAAGCCGTTCCTCGATGCGAAAAAATCATAGTTAAATCGTGGGATGATATTCAAAACCTGCAGCGACCCGATGTCTGTAAATGCGAGCGAACACTCGACCGTATTAAAGGAGTCGAATTGTTTCAAAAGAAATTACAGGGAACAGTTCCGGTAATAGGATGGATAGAAGGTCCGCTGGCCGAAGCCTGCGATTTGGCTGGTGTGAGTCAGATGTTGATGCAATTGATGATTGACCCTGATTTTTGCAACCTTTTGCTCGATAAATGCACAGTAACAGCCAAAGATTTTGCCAAAGCCCAGATCGAAGCAGGTTGCGATGTGATTGGAATTGGCGATGCTATTTGCTCTCAGATTGATCCGTTTACTTATGATGCTTTTGTGAAGGAAAGACATAAAGAAATCATTGCCTTTATTCAACAAAATGGCGCGCGAACCAAGCTTCATATTTGCGGTGATATTACCCACTTGTTGACTTCGCTGAAAGAAGTTGGAACGGATATTCTCGATCTGGATTATGGCGTTGACATTGCTTATGCGCGTTCGGTCGTGGGCGAAAATATAATCCTGATGGGAAATATTGAACCGGTTTTAATCCAAAACTCAAATCCTGAAGAAATTGAGCGATTGTCGCGTAAGCTGGTTGCCAAACATGGAAATGAGCGATTCATCCTTTCAGCCGGATGCGAAATTACAGTTGGGACACCTCTCGAAAACCTGATGGCGATGCGAAAAGCAATTAGGTAGTTTTCAAAATTTAAAAGACAATTACTTTCAGATTATTTATACGAGTTCAAAAAATTTCTCCTGAATGAAAAGAGTAACCGGTCCGGGCTTGCCATTCCCTACCTGCATATCATCGAGTTGGACAACCGGGCTTATTTCACTGCCAGTTCCAATAATCATCATTTCATCCATGCTGGCCAATTCCGAAGCCTGAATTTCTTGCTCAACAACTTTGATATCGTTGGCTTTACAAATTTCAAACACTACTTTTTTGGTAATTCCCGGCAAAATCAGGTTCGAGTCGGGGTGCGTATAAACCACTCCTTTTTTCACTGCCATAAAACTGGAATGAGAACCTTCGGTAACCATTCCGTTTCGGATAAAAATGGCTTCCACTGCATTTTGTTCATGTGCTTTTTGGGCAGCCATCACATTGGGGAGCAGCGAAATAGACTTGATGTCGCAACGCAGCCAGCGGATATCTTCGGTGGTGATCACTTTTACCCCATTTTCAAGCTGATCCCATTTAGATGCAAAGGGGAAAACGGTAGCATAAACCGTTGGTTTCATATTCTCCTGAAAGTGATGTATTCGGGTCTGGCTTCCACGTGTAATTTGCAGGTAAATACCGGCTTCCTGTGCGGCAAACCCATTTTTATCCAGCAATTCCTGAAAAACAGATTCAAGCTGATCGGGTTCCCTGTATTCGATTTGAACTTCTTTCAGGCTCCTTTTCAGCCGTTCCAAATGATCGGCATACCGGAAAGGCTTTCCACCGTAGTATTTGATTACTTCATAAATGCCGTCGGCAAAATTAAATCCCCGGTCTTCGGGAGAGATGACAGCTTCGTTTTTGGTAATAAATTTCCCGTTCAGGTAGATGATTTCAGACATAAAATGTTTGTAAATAGTAAGCGACAATTTACGAATGATTTTTCAGTTTTTATTCT
>JBBQMW010000077.1:0-18275 GCA_038329265.1 Bacteroidales bacterium
TGTGAATGATTCCCTGATTTTCGGTGATTATTTGTAAAAATTCTTTTTCCAACTTGTGCTTATAAGTATGCGAAAGTGAAATTCATTACATTAACTCATTTTCAAAAAATTTATTTCCTGTGGAGACAGAAAACGGTATCGACCGCGTGGCAAATCTTTTTTTGTCAAACCGGCAAAAAGCACGCGGTCGAGTTTTTCGACCTGATAGCCAAAATGATTAAAAATGCGGCGTACAATATGGTTTTTTCCTGAATGTATTTCGATTCCAATCTGCCGCTGATCTTCAGGATCGATCATTTGAATGTCGTCGGCAGCAATAAAACCGTCTTCAAGCTCAATTCCTTTCCGGATTTGTTCCAGATCTTCCTGAAGAAAATCAGCATCGAGCTGAACATGGTATATTTTCACTTTCTCGTAACTCGGATGCGTTAATTTTTTTGCCAGGTCGCCATCGTTGGTGAACAGCAAAACTCCGGTTGTTTGCATATCGAGCCTTCCAACCGGATAAATACGCTCCGTACAGGCGTTCTGAATGAGTTGCATCACGGTCCGTTCAGCATGAGGATCGTCGAGTGTGGTCACAAAACCGCGCGGTTTATTGAGCAAAAGGTATACTTTTCGTTCCGGATTCAATTGTTTCCCATCAAAGCGGACATCATCGTCCAAGGTGACTTTCCGGCCGAGTTCAGTCACAACTTCTCCATTTACAGTAACCTGTCCTTCACCAATTAGCTTATCGGCATCGCGCCGCGAGCATACACCTGCATTCGAAATGTATTTATTCAGACGAATCAATCCTTCCTCTGTCGGCTCAGCGGGCAGAGGTTTATTTTTCATTACAATGATCTTTTTCTTAGGGAAGTCTTTCAATGTTCAGATTTTTGAATTTCAGGCAAATGTCGCATTTTTTCTATTGACCTTTTCGCTTCTCCCTGAAAAAATCAGTCATAAGTGCAGAACATTCATTTTCGAGTATTCCTGAAACGATTTCAGTTTTTGGATGCATAGCCGCAGGTGCAAATCTTTGAAAACCCCGTTTTTCGTCCGAAGCTCCATAAACTACTTTCCCAATTTGCGACCAGCCCAAAGCTCCCGCACACATCACGCAAGGTTCAATCGTGACATACAAGGTGCATTCGTTCAGGTATTTCCCTCCCAATAGGTTGGATGCGGCTGTAATGGCCTGCATTTCGGCATGAGCGGTTACATCAGTTAAGGTTTCGGTCAGGTTATGGGCACGGGCAATAATTCGGTTTTGCGAAACCACCACTGCTCCAACCGGAATTTCACCTTCGTGGTTTGCCAATTCTGCTTCCTGAAGTGCTCGCCGCATAAAATATTCGTCGTTAAAAATTTCCATAGAAATCAAGTAAAAAGGATAATGGCAAAAGTAAAAAGAAATGGTGAAACACAGGATAGGTATAAAATTCGAAAAAACAGTTGAATTTATCTGTTGAGAAACATAAATATCGTGATTGCTAAATTTATATATTTGCTAAACAAAAATCCATTTCCATGAAATCAAATCTTTATCATTCTCTACTTTTCAGTTTCCTGATTGTATTGATAACAACGCAAGTTTCAGCTCAAAAAAATCAGATTGCAGGACATTACCAACTTGCAGTTGCTTTTACTGACAGGAAACCCAACCCGCAGGAACAAATGGACAGATCCATGACATTTTTTGAAAACAACCAGTTTATGGGTGATATAAGTTTTCCTGGCGAAAGAAATTTTCCTTTTATTCAAGGTGTTTATAACGTTGAGAATGACAGCACCCTCGTTCTACATCACACTTACAATGGAAAACTACATGATATAGCCTGGGTTTACAATTACCATTTTATAGGCGATACGCTTTGCTATCGTGGTTTTTACACACAGCAAATTGAAGCCAATCCAAAGATATTGGTTAAAATTTATGTTGATGAGAAGTGGGTTCGGATTAACAAGTCGAACAAAATAATTCAATCTGCCATAAACGACGACCCTGCAATGATCCTTGAGAAGTTAACTTATAGCATTTCCACCGATTCGGTAAATGCAATTCTCAAAGTGATTAAATATTCGAAAGACATTATTGATTACGAAATTACCATTGTCACTGCATCAGGCAAAATTGAGCAAAAAGGGTATGCTTTATCTTTAATTTCTGAAATTAATGGTGGAGTTGAATATGAGTCTGATGAGGATGGGAAAGTACTTCAGGTTATTCCCTACAATTCTTATTTATGCGGTTGTCAAGAAAAGTTTAATTTTGAAATTCGAATCTCTACGGACAAAAAAAAGATAAGCATTTATTCTTCCAGAAAATTCCGTTCTGAATTGTTCAGCAATAAAATCCAGGGAACTGGGAAGCCTGAAGACTCTGTGCAATTGTTTGGTTACCTTTATCTTAAAGAGTGAATACCTGTTTGTAGTTTTCAATCAATTTCTTTATTGATACCGTCAAGCTGGCTGCAAATTGGAACGATTTATCACCAGGAAAATGGTTTATGTCGGATTACTTTATGAACAAATTGGCGTAAATTACATTGCACAAACCATTACCCCTGACAGGGTTCCAAACCCTGTCAGGGGTAAAAAGAATTACTGAAACTGACATTTCTCCGCATATAATTCCAAAATCTGCTTATTTTTGCATCGAACAAAAAGAAACAACTATGTACAGAACACATACATGCGGCGAAATACGCATCAATCATCAGGGTTCGGAAGTAACCCTTGCAGGCTGGGTTCAGCGTGTCCGGAACCTTGGAGGTATGACTTTTATCGATCTTCGTGACCGCTACGGCCTCTCGCAACTGGTTTTCGATGAAAAAACAGCACCAGAGGTCGCTGAAATAGCCAACCAACTCGGTCGTGAATTCGTGGTTCAGGCTAAAGGTATCGTTCGCGAACGCAGCAGTAAAAATAAAAACATGCCGACCGGCGATGTTGAATTGGCAGTAACAGCACTGAATGTACTGAATAGCTCAGATACCCCACCTTTTACCATCGAAGACGAAAGCGATGGTGGCGATGAAATCCGCATGAAATACCGCTACCTCGATCTGCGTCGTGCACCAGTTCGTGATACGCTGATTCTGCGTTCGAAAATGGCTCATGCCACACGTTCCTATCTGAACAGTCATGATTTCATCGAAACTGAAACTCCGGTTCTGATTAAATCAACTCCGGAAGGTGCGCGCGATTTTGTAGTTCCTTCGCGCATGAATCCGGGCGAATTTTACGCTTTGCCGCAGTCGCCGCAATCCCTCAAACAGTTGCTGATGGTAGCCGGTTTCGATCGCTATTACCAGATTGTAAAATGTTTCCGCGATGAGGATTTGCGTGCCGACCGTCAGCCCGAATTTACCCAGATCGACTGCGAAATGTCGTTTGTTGAGCAGGAGGATATCTTAAACATGTTCGAAGGACTGACCAAATATCTGTTCAAAGAAATTAAGGGAATTGACATAACTGAATTCCCGAGAATGGCATATTCCGAAGCGATGGAAACCTATGGCTCGGACAAACCAGATATTCGCTTCGGAATGAAAATTAAAGACCTGACTGATTTGGTCAAAGGGAAAGGTTTTCCGGTATTTGATGATGCAGAGTTTATCGGTGGAATTTGTGCAGAAGGCTGCTCTGAATATACCCGCAAACAGCTCGATGCGCTCACCGATTGGGTGAAACGCCCGCAAATTGGCGCCAAAGGTTTGGTTTACTTGAAATTTAATACTGACGGAACGATTAAATCTTCGGTCGATAAATTCTATTCTCTGGAAGAACTTCAAAAATGGGTTGAGGTATTTGGTGCAAAACCCGGTGATCTTCTATTGATACTTTCAGGCGTAAAAGAAAAAATGCTGAAAGCCAATGGCGACATGCGTTTAGAGTTGGCCAACCAACTTGGATTGCGCGATAAAAATGTGTTTCAACCCTTGTGGGTGGTCGATTTCCCATTGCTCGAATGGGACGAAGATACCGCACGTTTTTATGCCATGCACCATCCGTTCACCTCGCCAAAGCCCGAAGATTACGCGCTGCTCGAAACCAATCCCGGAGCTGTTCGTGCCAATGCGTACGATTTGGTTATCAACGGTGTTGAAATAGGTGGAGGTTCGGTTCGTATTTTCGACAAAGCACTTCAGGCTAAAATGTTTGGCTTGCTTGGGTTTACTCCGGAACAAGCCGACTACCAATTCGGATTCCTGATGAATGCTTTTAAATTCGGAGCACCACCTCATGCAGGTATCGCATTCGGATTCGATCGCCTGACTTCGATGTTCGCCGGATTAGACAGTATCCGCGACACCATCGCTTTCCCAAAAAACAATTCGGGTCGCGATGTGATGATGGACAGCCCGTCGACCATTTCGCCGGTGCAATTGGAAGAACTCAATTTATTGGTGAACTTGAAAGTAAAATAGAACGTAAAGTTTAATCATATTAAAAAAGGCGAATTTCATTTTAGGAAATTCGCCTTTTTAATGAGCTATGAAGCATGTGATTTCGATCTAAAAAAATCCAAGTTCTAAACGGGCTTCTTCGCTCATCATGGTTTTTTCCCATGGAGGTTCAAACGTAAGTTCCACATCCGCTTCGGTAATACTTTCAACCGCTAATGCTGCCTGCCTCACATCCTCAACCAAAATGTCGGCTACGGGGCATCCGGGAGCAGTGAGTGTCATGATTATATTTGCCTTATTATTGTCGTCAACATCAACATTGTAGATCAATCCTAAATCGTAAATATTGACCGGAATTTCCGGATCAAATACATCTTTTAGACGTTCAATGATTAAATCAATTCTGTTATCCATCGCTCATTCTCCTTTTTCTGAAATTCTGTTATATGCAACAGCATAGAGCTTGATTTGTTTGATCATCGACAATAAACCGTTCGACCGGGTAGGCGAAAGATGTTGCTTTAACCCGATTTCGTCGACAAAAAACAGTTCGTTGTTTAAAATTTCTTCCGGAGTCCGGTTTGAAACTACACGAAGCAACAAGGCTACCAGTCCTTTTACAATGACAGCATCACTTTCGCCTCTGAAAATAATTTTACCGTCAGCAAAATCAGAAACCAACCAAACCCTCGACTGGCAACCTCTGATCAGATGTTGGTCCGTCTTATCTTTCGGGTCCAAATCCTTTAGTTCGTTCCCTAATTCAATCAGGTAGCTGTATTTGTCCATCCAGTCTTCGAAAACCGAAAACTCGTCTACAATCTCGTGCTGTATTTCGTTTATCGTCATTTATTCATCTTAAAGGATGCAAATGTCGTTAATTTTTGTTTTCATTCAAAACTATTATTTTGCACAATGGATAACTGTTCTACTTTTGATTGAATCTAAATTACAATCTTTCTTTATATATGCTAATAAAAACAGTAATTTTAGGTGATCATTAAGTCAAGTTATACACCCATATTCAATAACAATTTTACTATGGAATCATTAGCCGGATCACAAACAGAAAAAAATCTGCTGAAAGCCTTTGCTGGCGAATCGCAGGCCCGTAACCGTTACGATTATTTTGCCAAAGTGGCCCAAAAAGAAGGATTGGAACAAATTGCTGCTCTGTTCCTTGAAACAGCTGACAATGAGCGCTCTCATGCCAAACAATTCTTCAAACAGTTGGAAGGTGGTTCGGTAGAAATTACTGCCACTTACCCTGCCGGAAAAATCGGTACCACATTGGAAAATCTGAAAGCAGCCGCTGATGGTGAAAACGAAGAATGGACAGATTTGTATCCTGAATTTGCCCGCATTGCCGACGAAGAAGGTTTTAAAAGGATTGCTTTGTTATTCAGATCGATAGCAAAAGTTGAAGAGGCGCACGAAAAACGCTACCGAAAACTTTACCTAAATCTCGTAGAGGGAAAAGTGTTTGAACGCGACGGCAAAGTGGTATGGAAATGCCGTGTTTGCGGATTCCTCCACGAATCAACCAAACCACCATTGAAATGTCCGGTATGCGAACATTCACAGGCATATTTCGAAATCGATGCTGATAATTTTTAGATCAATTTTTTAAGTAATCGGAAAGGGCAAAAGTGAACTTCATTTTTGCCCTTTCTGCTTTCTGAATTTTCAGGAGAAATTTTATTTGCTGACATATATAATTGCCTGCTTGAGCAATTTTTGGTAATTTGGGTTGAAATAACCGTTTTTATCGTGCCCTGGCTGAAGGTAAACAATCCTTGAATTTTCTATTTTGTTTGTCCAGCCAATAATTTTGCTGCTCAACGGATGATCTGTAGTTAGCAAAGGAATTACTCCGGGCAAAACTTCGGTATTCCCATAAACTTCATCCAGAATTTCAAAATCGTTTATTCCTTTGGTAACCGGATGTTTCGGGTCAGTTATTTTCACCTTGAAATTTATATCGTGCTGGTATGTTGAGCTTGCCGGTGAGTTTTGCTCTTCGTGGTATTTGCCGCCAATTATCGTTTTAAATTCGTTCCAATCCTGATACGAAGCCAGCGAATGATGCAAAAAAACAAATCCTTTTCCGAGTTTTAACAGTTTAAAATAGCTTTTTTTTTCTTCCTCTGAAATTGACTTTGGCATATCGTAAAATACTACCGCGTCAAAAGTTTTTGGATTCATCTCTCCAAGTTGCCAGTTGGCTTCAGGGTGTTTGAGTTCAGTATAACTGATATTCTGAAAGGAATCAAGCATTTCGAAAAATGATTTCCGGTCGAAATCATGGCCACCGGTAACAATCAGTATGCGAGTATTTTTTGCTGAAGCAAAAACTGAAAATACAGTAAGGAAGCTAAAAATAAGAAGTTGAGATCGTTTCATATTAAGTTCATGGAAATTTCTTGTACGTGCTTTCATTGCGCTTGCCGAAAAACAAAAACCACACAATATTATCCTCCAGTGAAATTCCTATCCGGTAGTCTCCAAATTTAATTCGAAAATAAGTTGGATGTCCAACTATTAGGGTAATATTGGGAATTTCTTCAAGATTTTTTGCGGAAGCAACTTTCTCCATAATTCTTTTGAGCCTTATTTTGACTGAAGTGTCTTTAATCTTGAAAACTATTTTGTCAAATTGTTTTGAGGTCTCAAAATTCATGATTATTTGCTTAAAAAATCCATAAGTTTTTCTTTGTCACCCTTCCCGCTTTTTTGCGATTCTGACATTTGAGCAGCCATAAATTGATCTGAAATATCATCGTCGCTTGCTAATACAATGGATTTTACACCTTTAAGCATTTCTATTGCTTCAATCAATTTTAATTGATTGGCTTTAGGATCAAGTTTTATTACTATAGTTGCCATATTGAAATTTTTGAATCAAAGTTAGCAAAAAATGATATGATTTAAGATTTTTAAAACATCGCAATAACCTTTTTCAGTGCTTCAACAAACACATCAATTTCTTCTTTTGTATTGTAGAAGGCAAATGAAACGCGCACGCTTCCCTGAATTCCGAAGTGATCCATCAGCGGATCAGTGCAGTGGTGACCTGTGCGAACAGCAATTCCAAATTTGTCGAGCATGGTTCCCAAATCGAAGAAATGGACGCCTTCAACATTGAATGAAATAACACCCGATTTTTCGGGTTGCGTACCATAAATCCGTAATCCTGGAATAGATTCGAGTTGAGCCGTCGCATAATTTAGTAATTCAGTTTCCCAAATTCCTATATTTTCAATTCCGATATTCTGCAAATAATCAATGGCAGCACCAAAAGCAATTACTCCGCTGATATTGGGTGTTCCGGCCTCGAATTTATAGGGCAGTTCGTTATATGTGGTTCCGGAGAATTTAACTTCCGAAATCATTTCGCCTCCACCCTGATAAGGAGGAAGCTGCTCAAGAAGCTCCGTTTTTCCATAAAGGACGCCAACGCCATTTGGACCATACATTTTGTGAGCAGAGAATGCGTAAAAATCTACATCCAAATCCTGAACATCAATCCGCAGATGCGGTGCTGCCTGCGCTCCATCCACAAAAATGCGGACTCCTTTTGAATGGGCTATCTGAGCTATTTTTTTGACTGGATTAATTGTCCCCAGAACATTTGAGACATGAGTGACCGTTATGATCTTGGTTCGCGGGGTAATTAATTCGTCCAGTTTTTCAATTATCAAACGTCCATTATCATCCATCGGAAGCATCACAATTTTTGCCCCTTTCCGCTTGGCCATTAGCTGCCATGGAACAATATTGGAATGATGCTCCATTTCAGAAACAATAATCTCATCGCCTTCCTGAATAAATGCTTCACCAATCGAAAAGGCAGCCAGATTAATGCTTTCAGTAGTTCCTTTTGTAAAAATTATCTGTTCTCGGGTTTCAGCATTGATCAGATTTCGGGCTTTTTCGCGGGTATCTTCGTAAGCAGCAGTCGCTTTGTCGGCAAGGAAATGTGCTGCACGGTGGATGTTCCCGTAATATTCGGTATAGGTTTTGTTTAAGGCGTCAATTACCTGTTGGGGCCGTTGTGTGGTAGCAGCATTGTCGAAATATACCAATGGCCGGTTGTATATTTTTTGCTGAAGTATCGGAAAATCTTCGCGTATTTTATGGATATCGAGGCTCATAAAGATTTTGTTTTTATGAACAACTTAATTGCAGGTCATGTTGTTCATTCTTTCGGTTCAAAGATACAAGAATTAAGGTTTAATCTTTTACGGCGGACGATATCCTCCTTACAGATTAATGGTTAATTTTATCGCAGTTTTTGCACCTGATCGGATGACTTGAGTTCATCCGATCAGGTGCAATTTGAAATTTAAACTCAAATTCAGAAGATAATGAAGAGTCGATTGTTGCTTATTCTCCTGTTACCCACTTTCATGGTTATGGCTCAGGATCTTACAAAAGGTGATTTAGATCGTTTAAAATCAGGTTTCACAAAGGATGCCTATACGAAAGCCATGCAAAATGCACTTTCGTCAAACGACATAACCAAGTTGGCCTGGAACCGTGTTAATGTAGGTACAACCGACCAACTGTTTACCTATCGGGTTGATGTTTCAGGAATTACTGACCAGAAAAGTTCTGGTCGATGCTGGATGTTCAGTTCCTTAAATCTTTTCAGGCCAATGGCGATGAAGCAATTTAATGTTACTGAATTTGAGTTTTCGGAGAATTACCTGTATTTCTTCGACTTAATCGAGAAGGCCAATCTTTTTCTGAACAATATCTCAAATTCGGCAAGTCTTCCGATTGATAATGAAAAAGTAAAATGGTACTTGAAATCTCCGGTTGAAGATGGCGGACAATGGATCAACTTTGTAAATCTGGCTAAAAAATACGGTATGGTACCAAAAGATGCCATGGAAGAAACCAATTCGAGCGAAAACACTTCGCTAATGACTAAGTTTATCAATACCAAGTTGCGTGAAGATGCGCTTGAAATTCGGGAAATGGTTGCTGCCAAAGCAGATCAGAAAAAATTAGCAGCCCGCAAACTTGAAATGCTTTCGGAGATTTATCGTATGCTGGCGCTCAATCTGGGCGAACCACCAAGCGAATTCCAATGGAGATACAAAGCCAAAGACAAGAAAATATCCGAAGTTAAAACCTGGACTCCGCTCAGCTTTATGGCTGAAGTTTTTGGTGAAACTAAACTCGATGATTATGTGATGGTGATGAACGATCCGACCCGTCCGTTCTGGAAACATTACGAAGTGGAGAATTACCGGAATATGCAGGAAGGTTCAAACTGGCATTATGTGAATTTGCCAAACGATGATATCAAAGAGTTTTGCATCGCCTCTATCAAAGACAACCAAGCCCTTTATGCATCGTGCGATGTAGGAAAACAGTTGCGTCGGGAGGTTGGCATTCTCGATGTCGATAATTTCGATTACGAATCGGTTTATGGAGTGAAATTTGGCATGAATAAAGCGCAGCGTATTCTGACAGGAGAAAGTGGTTCAAGTCACGGAATGGCTTTAATCGCGGTTGATGTAGACAGCCTTCAGAAACCAATTAAATGGCAGTTTGAAAACAGCTGGGGGCCAACAGCAGGCGAAAAGGGATATTTGACTTTTACCGATGCGTGGTTCAACGAATACATGTTCAGGTTTGTGGTCAATAAAAAATACCTCAACCAAAAGGTGATTGAAATCTATGGACAAAAGTCTGTGATGTTGCCACCTTGGGATCCGATGTTTTAGGGTTTTTTAATACTGATACGATGACTTCAAGTTATCGTATCAATATCTTACGTTACTTTAATTTATAATTGAAAATACCATGCAAAACTTTTTTGTCAAATCACACGGACTTGGAAACGACTATTTTGTGCTGAACGAAGCCGAACTTTCTTTTAGCCTGAATGAAAAAAACATACAGTTTCTTTGCGATGTGCATTACGGAATCGGTTCAGATGGAATTCTCCTGAAAGTGCCTTCAGCAAAAGCCGATTTTGGTCTGAAAATATATAACCCTGATGGTTCGGAAGCCGAGAAAAGTGGCAACGGCCTGCGCATTTTTGCCAAATACTTGTACGATTATGGTCATACTAAAGGAAAGAAATTTACCATCGAAACATTGGGTGGGGTAGTGACAGCCGAGGTGACCCGCGAAACAAGCGGCAAAGCCAATCAGGTGAAAGTCGACATGGGCAAAGCCAATTTTAATTCGCATCAGGTTCCGGTTCTCAGCGACGAATCGGAATGTCTGGATCATCCGCTGAATATAATTGACGGAACTTTCCTGATCAATTGCGTCTCGGTAGGAAACCCGCATTGTATAATCCTGCGCGACCGTTTAAGCAAGGCTGAAATCCTGAAACATGGATCGGAAATAGAGAATCACCCGCTGTTCCCTAATCGTATCAATGTTCAGTTTGCCAAGGTGTTATCGCGCAACGAAGTCGAAATTCTGATTTGGGAACGAGGTGCAGGTTATACACTGGCCTCCGGAAGTTCGTCGTGTGCGGTGGCTGCTGTGATGGTAAAAAAAGGACTTACCGACCGCAAGATGACCTTGAAAATGCCGGGTGGAACCCTTCAGATAGAGGTCGATGAAGCCTGGAACATCCGAATGGAAGGTGAAGTTAAAGAAATCGCATCGGGCTATTTAAGTGATGAACTGATTGCTGATGTGCTTTGTATTTGAAAATCTGTAAATTTGCAACCCAATATATTTATAAATTGTAATGACAACAAAACAAATTCCATTTTCAAAACAACAGATCGAAAAGATCATCGAACAATATCCAACCCCTTTTCATATTTACGATGAAAAAGGCATCCGCGAATATGCCCGGAAATTTACCAAAGCATTTGCATGGAACCCAGGGTTCAAAGAATACTATGCCATTAAATCTGCGCCAAACCCTTATCTGATGAAAATCATGCGGGAAGAAGGCTTCGGAATCGACTGTAGTTCGGTGGCTGAGCTGGTTCTTGCCGAGAAACTTGGCATGTCAGGGGATGAAATCATGTTCACCTCAAACGATACTCCCGCTTACGAATATAAAAAGGCGATTGATTTGGGTGCAATTGTTAATCTCGACGACATTTCGCACATTGAGTACCTCGAAAAAAATGTTGGTTTGCCCTCATTGGTCTGTTTTCGATACAATCCCGGCGCATTAAAAGAGGGAAATACCATTATCGGTCATCCGGAAGAAGCCAAATATGGGTTTACCCGCGAACAACTGTTTGAAGGTTATCAAATGTTGATTGACAAAGGCGTTACCCGTTTTGGACTACATACCATGGTCGCTTCCAACGAGTTGGATGCTGCTTATTTTGTTGAAACTGCAGAATTGCTCTTTGATCTGATCGTGGAACTTGATCAGCGACTGGGAATAAAAATCGAATTTGCCAATTTGGGTGGAGGCATTGGTATTCCGTATCGGCCAACCGATCAACCGGTGGATTTGGATTTTATGAGTCATGGAATTAAAAAACTCTATCAGGAAAAAATTGAAGCCAATGGCTTGGCTCCACTTCAGATTTATTTTGAATCGGGTAGGGCTATGACCGGACCTTTCGGATTCCTGGTTTCAGAAGTTTTGCACATCAAAAAAACATATAAAAATTATGCCGGATTGGATTCAAGTATGGCCAATCTGATGCGTCCGGCCTTATACGGATCTTACCACCACATAACTGTTTTGGGAAAAGAATACGAACCTCAGGATCAGGTTTACGACGTTACCGGTTCTTTGTGTGAAAACAACGATAAATTTGCCATCAACCGCAAATTACCCGTGATGGAACCCGGTGATTTGGTTGTCATTCACGATGCCGGAGCACATGGTCATGCCATGGGATTCAATTACAATGGCAAAACGCGATCGGCCGAATTGCTGCTTCGCGAAAACGGTGAAGTAGTGGAGATTCGACGCGCCGAAACCTTGAAAGATTATTTTGCCACATTGGATTTTGATGGATTGGAAAATTTTAAGGTATAGATATCATAATCATCCCTATTTTCAGGAAAAGGATGTCAAAATTGCTTTTTGACATCCTTTTTAATATATTTAGGATGTGCTTTTCACCGTAACTTAACGAACCATGAAAATAGGATTTGATGCCAAACGTGCTTATAGTAATGCTGCCGGACTGGGAAACTTCAGTCGCAACAGCATCTCTGCACTTGTTCGACAATATCCCGATGACCAGTACTTTCTATTTAATCCCGGAGCAAGTAAGCCGCTTTATATGACTCCAAATAGCACTGTTGAGGTCAGGCCGGCCAATTTCTGGTGGAAATTCTGGAAAAGTATGTGGAGGCGTTATCATATTTCGAGTCTTGTTAAACAAACCCAACTCGACATTTACCATGGATTAAGTCACGAATTGCCTGTTAGCATTGAAAAAACCGGTGTAAAACTGATTGTAACCATTCACGACCTGATTTACCTTCGATATCCGGAATTTTATCCGACCATCGACCGAAAGATTTACGACACCAAATTCAGGCATGGTTGTAAAGCAGCTCACCACATTCATGCCATTTCGGAACAAACCAAGCGCGACGTGATGGAGCTATTTGCCATTCCTGAAGAAAAAATATCGGTAATATACCAATCCATAAATCCGATCTTTTTCGAACAAGTCAGTCCGGAGCGGAAACAGGAAATGCGCAAAAAGTACCAATTGCCCAAGAAATTTATTCTTTCGGTAGGGACTGTTGAACCCCGAAAAAACCTTTTGGCATTACTCGAAGGGATGACCTTGTCAAAAACATATGTACCAGTTGTAGTTGTGGGCAAATCAACCGACTATCAGCATAAGGTACAAAAGTTTATCGAAGCCGATTTGAACCGGCTTTTTGTATATTTTCTTCCCAGAATTCAGGACGATGAACTGGCTGCTTTATACCAAATGGCCGATGTGATGGTTTATCCATCGCTTTTCGAAGGATTCGGTCTTCCGGTTGCCGAGGCACAGGCTTCAGGCTGTCCGGTGATTACATCAAATACAAGCAGTTTGCCTGAAGTTGGCGGCAATGCTGCGAAATATGTCAATCCTGAAAAACCTGAAGAAATTGGCAAGGTCTTGAAATCATTGTTAGCCAATCAGGCCGGTCGGGAATCTTTAATAGCAAAAGGGAGAATAAATGCGCAGCGGTTTACTCCGGAAAATTTTGCCAAACAATTTAAACAACTGTATAACAATTTACTGAATGACTGATGATATTAAAGCTGCATTAGAAGTTCTTCAAAATGGCGGAATCATACTTTATCCAACCGATACCATTTGGGGATTGGGCTGCGATGCCGCCAACGAAGAAGCGGTGAAACGAATTTATGCAATCAAAAATCGCGTTGACTCGAAAAGTATGCTCGTTTTAATGGAAAATGCTGCATTGATAGAGCGTTATGTGGATGAGGTTCCTGAGATCGCTTACGACCTGATTGAATTGACAGACAAGCCACTGGCCATTATTTACGATGGCGCACGGAATTTTGCCCGGAACCTGATTGCTGAAGATGGCAGCATCGGAATCCGCATCACCAGCGAAAAATTCAGCAGCGAATTAATCAGGCGGTTTAAACGCCCAATTGTATCTACATCGGCCAACATCAGCGGGAAACCTTCGCCTGCCTGTTTCGATGAAATTGAACCTGAAATTATTAATGCCGTTGACTATGTGGTAAAATTCCGTCAGGATGATCGTGTAAAAGCAGAACCATCAAGCATCATGAAACTTGGTCGCGGCGGCGAAATCAAGATCATCAGACCATGAAACGCAAGTGTTCAGTAATCAGTCACGGTTGGCAGTCCGGAACTTGGAATTTGGAACTTTAAACTTTGAACTCAATAAATGAAATACCCACAAAAGAAATCAGAATTTCGTCCGAATAAGGTTAAAGAGATTGCAGTAAAGGTTACCGAACCTTCAGAATTGATGAAATTCTTGATCGGGAAATTTCCGGAGAAAAGCCGGACAACCATTAAATCGATGCTTGCTCATAAACAGATAACCGTTGATGAAATGGTAACCACCAAATTCGATTTTCCGCTGAAGCGCGGTCAGATGGTGTTTCTCAACAAACAAAAATCGGATGAAAAACCACGGTTCAGAGGATTACGGATCGTACACGAAGATGCTCATATTATAGTGATTGATAAAGCGAGTGGAATGCTTTCGATGGCTTCTGAAACCGAAAAGGTAAAGACAGCCTACAGCATGTTGAGCGAATATGTCAAGAAATTCGATCCAAAGAATCTGATCTTCATTGTTCATCGGCTCGACCGTGATACTTCAGGGTTAATGATGTTTGCCAAAAGCAAGAAAGTACAGGAGATTCTGCAAAAAGACTGGAATGAATCGATCATTGAACGCTCGTACATTGCTATCGTTGAGGGAACTGTTGAGAATGCAGAAGGAACAATCACTTCGTGGCTGAAAGAAAATAAAGCATTGGTAATGTTTTCTAGTCAAACACCCGACGACGGCTTGAAGGCCATTACACATTACAAATTATTGAAAGCCGAAAAAGGATTTTCGTTGCTCGAAGTGAAACTTGAAACAGGTCGCAAGAACCAGATTCGCGTTCACATGAAGGATCTGGGTTTTCCGGTTACAGGCGATAAAAAATATGGAGCAAAACTTAATCCTGTTGGACAAATGGGACTGCATGCCAGGGTGTTGGCGTTTAAACATCCGTTAACAGGAAAAGCTATGCGGTTTGACACCCCTATTCCATTAAAATTTCAGAAATTGTTTCGGTTTGATGCCGGAAGTATTGTGAAACCAGAGAAGACCAGAAAATAATCGTTGCTTTAGTTTCCGATTGCCGAAAATTATCTTTCGAAAATCAAGCCTGTAAAGCGTAGTTTTATTAATTTTGGGCGATCAAAAAAGCGAGAGTAGCTCAGTGGTAGAGCATCAGCTTCCCAAGCTGAGGGTCGTGGGTTCGATCCCCATTTCTCGCTCTTAATTATCAGGGGACTTACAAATGAGATAATTTGTGAGTCCTTTTTATTTGCACCATAATTTACTTCCAAAATTGATCCAGATAACTTTCCATAAAAATATGCTGCAAAAAATTCCTCACTTCGGCCACTTTTTCATAATCTTCAGGAATTAGCTGAGAGATATGATCGACAACCTCGTTGATTTAAAAAGTTAAGCTACCTGAAGGCTTTTCTTTGTTTTACGGTAAAGATAAGTGTTGAAGATATTTCGTTTTGCAAACCGCAATTGTTTGTCCGAATTAACCAGTTTGATATATACAGTTTTCGGGACGCCAAAGTATTCGTATGTTGAACCATCGATAAATGAAACTTCAAGCAAAAGTCCTTTGTGTTTGAAATCTTCTATTCCAGATTCGGCAGTTGCATTGTATTCTTCCAGATTTGCAGCAATAGTTTCGGGAGCGATACTCACCAGAAAATGATAGGCATCAATGATTTGACGGCTTTTTTGCTCTGCTTCTGTAAATAGCTCATGTCCTTCCTGAAAATTATCAGGATGCCATTCTTTTACCAATGTGCGATAGGTGGTTTTTAATTTTTTAAGATCGGTGTCGGGCTCAACATTAAATAACTTCTTGTATTCATTAATACGCTTCATGTATGTTCCTTTTCTAAATGACTTATTTACTAATTACTTAACCGTGTTTTCGGGATTTATTATCCTGAATTTTCTAAATCGGTCGCAAAACTAACTATTTAAGTCGATTAGGTGTCGTTTGTTGTTTTCGAAGGATGTAAATTTCTTGTTTTCTTAGGATTAAAGGAGCAAATGAAAAATATTTCAGCATATAAATTGAAAATACTTATATTTATATCTTAAATAGACAAATCCTGAAGTATTAAACGATCAGTAAAAATCTCCTTGGTAGTTTTGGCAATAGTATTGGCTGGATTAGAAGATAATATCTTTGCATTAAGGTAAAAGTTGGATCATAAATCAGAGTTCCGACTCTTTCACGAACATATTATCCAAACATTTTTCTCTGTACTCAAAAATTTGATTCAGTTGTTTTCGCACAAAAAGAGCATGAGCGATGCGACCAAAAACACCAAATGGAAGTTTGTACGAAACCCGGTCGGTCATCAAAACGCCATCGCCCTGTATTTCGAAACGATGTTCGTGGTGCCACATTTTGTAGAGTCCAAAACGCTGCTCGTCAACAAAAAACGATTCTTCAACAACTTGTGTAATTTCAGTTACCCAGTTTGTTTTGATCCCGGCAACCGGAGAAACCTTATAGCTGATTATTTGCCCCGGATACATTTTTGCCGGAGGACCTGAAGTAATGTTAAATCCCATATGTTCAGGAGTGATTTTCGACAGATTATCTGGCGAAGAGAAAAAGTCCCAGGCTGTTTTCAATGGGATTTTTACAAATTGGGTGACTTCCAGCGAGTAAATTCCTGAATGCGATTTGATTGAAATCATGATATATTCTTTTAATTGTGATGGTTAAACCACATTAATCAGCTTTTGTTTAAATTATCGATCAGAATATTAAACATCTCATTTCGGTAGGTTAATAAATTGGAAGATGTTTTTGAATTTTCACCGTCGGCAAACGGGTTCAACTTTCTGAATAATGTTTTTTTGTAACTTTGAACCTTCTGAAATAAATTGAAATCATTTAAAACAACATAAAATGGCTTTGATTAACGAAAATTACCTGAAACTTCAGGCGGGATATTTGTTTCCTGAAATTGGACGAAGAGTGCGCGAATTTGCTGAAGCCAATCCGGATAAAAAAGTAATACGTATGGGCATTGGCGATGTAACCCAACCGTTGGTACCAGCAGTAATAAAAGCTTTTCACGAAGGAGTTGAAGATATGGCATTTGCCGAATCGTTTAAAGGCTACGGACCTGAACAGGGTTACGACTTTTTGCGCGAAGCCATTGCGTTAAACGATTATCAGAATCGGGGAGTAGATATTTCGGCTGACGATATTTTTGTTTCAGACGGATCGAAATGCGATACCGGAAATATTCAGGAAGTTTTTGGCGCCGGAAATAAAATTGCCATTTGCGACCCTGTTTATCCGGTTTATGCTGATACTACCGTGATGTCAGGCAAAACCGGCAACATTCAGCCAAACGGATATTTCGAAGGAATTATTTACATGCCCTGCAACGAAGCCAACGGTTTTATTCCTGAATTACCCACTGAACGTCCGGACCTGATTTTCCTGTGTTTCCCCAACAACCCAACCGGAACTGTGGCTTCAAAAGCAGAACTGACCAAATGGGTAGAATATGCCCGTGCCAACAAATGCATTATTCTGTACGATGCTGCTTATGAAGCTTATATTACTGACGATTCCATACCTCACTCAATTTTTGAAATTGAAGGAGCCAAAGAAGTCGCACTCGAATTCCGCAGTTTCTCAAAAACTGCCGGGTTTACCGGGACTCGTTGTGCTTTTACTGTGATCCCGAAAGAGTTGAAAGCCTACGACAGCAAAGGAATAGCACATCCGGTCAAGCCATTGTGGAACCGTCGCCACACCACTAAATTCAATGGAGTTTCGTATCCGGTTCAGAAAGCTGCTGCTGCCATTTATACCGATGAAGGTAAAAAACAGGTGAAAGAAGTGATTAATTATTACCTCGAAAATGCCCGTATCATGCGCGAAAGCCTGAAAGAAACCGGCTTCACTGTTTTTGGAGGAGTGAATGCTCCTTACGTTTGGGTGAAAACTCCGGACAACATGAAATCGTGGGATTTCTTCGACAAACTGCTGACTGTAGCGAATGTGGTTGGAACTCCGGGTTCAGGATTCGGGCCATCGGGCGAAGGTTATTTCCGCTTTTCGGCCTTTGCCGATCGCGACAATGTTTTGGAAGCAATGGAGCGGGTTCGTAATCTGAAATA
>JBBQMW010000078.1:0-18240 GCA_038329265.1 Bacteroidales bacterium
GAATTGGTTTATGGGCACTCGAATGGAAAAGTACAGAATAAGGCTGAGTTTATAGAAGAAATAGTTAATAGCCAGCCTGATTATATTTCTATTGACATGGCCGACCAAACTATCCGGATATCCGGAAATACGGCTATTGTCCGTCATATCTATTCCGCAGAAACAACCAATAATGGCACGCCAGGTCATGTAAAAATTGGCAATGTGCTGGTCTGGCAAAAACAGCATGGAAAGTGGAAATTACTTGCCCGGCAGGCCTATAAGTTACCCATTTGACGTTTCGTCAATCCTGTTAAATAACCTATCTTTACAGGCCAAACCAGAGATAAGGCTTTATGAAGAAGGTACTGATCATCACATATTATTGGCCGCCATCGGGCGGAGCAGGGGTTCAGCGGTGGCTGAAATTTGCCAAATACCTGCCTGAATTTGGCTGGCAACCGGTTATCCTGACGGTCGATCCCGAATATGCAAGTTATCCGCAGCGCGACGAAAGCCTTCTTACAGAAGTCGAGCCCAATTGTATGATTTACACCACAAAAAGCTTCGAACTGTATAATCTTTACAAATTTATCTCCGGAAAGAAGGAAGTTCCGTATGGAGGTTTTGCCAATGAGTCGAAAGAAGGATTGTTTCAGAAAGCCTCCAAATTCCTTCGCGGAAATTTCCTGTTGCCCGATCCGCGTAAAGGCTGGAATAAATACGCTTTGAAAAAAGCAGCCGAATTAATTCGGGATTTTAATATCGATACAGTGGTAACCACCAGCCCTCCCCATTCTACCCAGCTCATCGGGCTTGAACTGAAGAAAAAATTCAACATCCGGTGGATTGCCGATTTGCGCGATCCGTGGACAGATATTTACTATTACAATCAGTTTAAACATACTGCACTTGCACGAAAAATCGATCAGAAATACGAACGGGAGGTCGTTGAGAATGCTGATTTGTTAATTACAGTGAGCGAGGATATGAAACGTATTTTTGCTGAAAAGTCTGATTTGCCTGTTGCAGCAAAGACGATCGTTATCCCGAACGGTTTCGATGACGACGACTTCAGGATTACGGATCTGACAGCCGAATCGAAAAAAGTGATTACTTATACCGGCACTATTTCAGATACTTATGATGTGGATGGTTTTCTGAAATCAATTTCAGGCTTAAACGAAAAACTGAAGTCGCAACTGTTGTTTCGATTTGTAGGAAAAGTGCCGCAATCGGTTGAGCAAAAATTCAGATCTAAAGGTCTTGAACTGGAGATGGTCGGTTATGTCGATCATCCGAAATCCATTGAATATCTGCTCCGTTCCGATTTGCTTTTGCTGGTTATTCCAAAAGTGAAAAACAATCAGGGAATCCTGACTGGAAAGTTCTTTGAATATCTGGCTTCTCAAAAACCCATTCTGGCGATTGGTCCAACCGATGGCGATCTGGCCAAAATCATTCAGGAAACAGAATCAGGAAAGCTTTTTGATTATTCGGATCATAGCCAAATGAAAACATATATTGAACGAATTTTTAGTGTTCCTTTTCAGGCTAATCCTGTAAAAGCGGAGATTTATTCCAGACAAAATTTAACCAAACTATTAGCGGGCAACCTATAAAATGATGAAAATTCTAATGCTTTTGGAAGGTGAATTTCCGCCTGACGACCGGGTTGAAAAAGAAGCTTTGAGCCTGATTGCGAAAGGTTATCAGGTGAGTATTGCCTGCTACACACGCAATGACCGACCTGAAATCGAGAATTATAAAGGTATTCAGCTTTACAGGATGCCCATTTCGAAGCTGATGTATAAATTAAGTGCTGCCTGCCTGGTGTTGCCGGTTTACTTCCTGATTTGGCGAAAATTTGTATCGAAGCTTTTTAAGGATCAACGTTTTGATGTAATTCATGTACACGATTTGCCGCTGGCATCAGTGGGTTATTATTTCAAGAAGAAATTCAAACTGAAACTGGTTTGCGATCAGCACGAATTTTACAGCAACTGGATCATTCATACCGCTCATTACAATACTCTGCCCGGGAAAATTGTAAAAGCCCTGAGTGCCTGGAAAAGTTATGAAAAAAAATACCTGGCTTTGGCCGATCTGGTCATTACCATTGAAGAACCTCTTCGGTCATCTTATCTGAATGAGGTTGGCCTGCCTGCCGAAAAAGTGATTTGCCTGCCCAATATGCCTTCAGGAAAAATTTTTGAAAGTAAAGTTTTTGATCCCGAGATTCTCACTCGTTATCAGGATCGGTTTGTGCTTTTTTATGCCGGAAATATTGATATCCTGAGAGGTTTGGATGTGGCAGTTCGTGCTTTGCCGCTATTGAAAAACGAAATTCCGAACGTACTTTTGCTTTTGGTTGGCAAAATTGTAAAGCCATACAATCCGAGCGAACTGGCCGAAAAACTTGGGGTGAGTGAGCATTTCCACTTTGACGGCTGGTCGCCGATTGAGAAATTGCCTTCGTACATTCAGGCCAGCGACCTCTGTTTGTTTACTCCACCAGCCAATCGCGAAGAAATAAATCGTACTATTGCCACCAAAATTTATCAGTACATGCAATTGGACAAACCCGTCATTGTTGGCCAGGCAAAAATGATGAAGGAATTTGTTGAATCACGGGGAATCGGATATGTCATCGACGAAACTTCGGCGCAAGATTTTTCTCAGACTGTTCTGAATTACTATCGGAACAAGGAGAAGGAAGATCAGCGAATTCAGGAGAATTGCACCCGGAACAAGGAAAATTATATCTGGGAGAAATCGGTCCAACGTTTACTTGATAAGTACAAAGAATTAGAAGCTAAACTATAAAATCAGAAAAAAATGGGAAAGATTCCGCAAAAACGATACGACCAAACATTGGAATTCATTCAATCGGTTGTGCCAGCCAATAGCCGGGTGCTCGATTTGGGCATTGAAAATCATTTTTCAGGTATATTGAAAAACAATGGATTCACTGTGCTCAATACAGGCGGCGAAGATTTGGATTTGATGCCGGAAGTGGTGAAAAGCTTTGATGTTGAGGTGGTAACGGCCATCGAAATTTTAGAACATCTGGTTTCGCCATTGCAGGTGTTGAGAGACCTTCCGGGTAAAAAACTGGTGGCGACTATTCCTTTACGGCTATGGTTCGCCACCGCTTATAAAAGTAAAACCGATCCGTGGGACAGGCATTATCACGAATTTGAAGACTGGCAATTCGACTGGCTTCTGGAAAAAGCCGGATGGAAAATCATCAATCGCAAAAAGTGGGTTTCTCCATCCAGTAAAATAGGGTTCCGCCCATTACTCCGGAATATTACTCCGCGTTATTATGCGGTTTATGCCGAACGAATTTGATTTTCTCAGGATTTCATCCAAAAGCGTTTGAGTACTTTATCCACAATCAGGTTCAGATCATCGGATATACGAAAAGCGTAACTCAATCCAACAAAAACAGCGCTGGTAGCTGAACAGCGGATGATCAGATCAATCAGATAATGATCAAATTCAGGAATTATTTTTCCAACGGCAAAAGCCAGAATTCCGATGGCCAGACATTTGAGGTGAGTCAATCGGTATGGAAACAGTTTCATATTCCAGTTGAGGTAAAAAACACGCAGCAACGAAGCAAGTGCCATCGAAAACAGGGAGCCCAAAGCTGCGCCAATCATTCCCCAAAGTGGAATGAAAATCATGTAAAAGATGACGGTTAAGATAACCAGCAGAGCAAGCGAGTAGGTTTGAATTTTATATTTGTGTGAGGTGCTGATGATCTGCACACTTACTCCGGTAGAAGTCACGATCAGATTAGCAAGCGAAATAATAACAATAACCCATTCGCCGCCACTATATTCGGCAGGTAATATTTTGAAAATGTTATGCAGGTTGGTAACCATCAGGACAAAAAGCAACAAACCAGCAAACAACTGATTGATACTGCTTTTGTAATAAATGTCATCGATCTTTTTCAAGTGATTATCCTTCCAGGCATCGGCAATAATGGTCGATGAAATCTTACCCAACGCCCGGTTCGGAATCAGAATAATGGAACCAAAGAAAAAACTGATGGAATAGACACCCGTCATGGAAAGGTTGTAGTATTCATTCAGCAGAATCTTGTCGACACTGGTCATTGCTACACCGCTCAATCCACCAATGATTCCGTATACTGCCAGACTGATCATTTCTTTCCGGAGAGGTGGCTTAATAAAATGCAGATTGGGTTGCAGGTTGAATTGCTTCCTATACATGAGCAAGCCAGCCAGATAGACAGCCGGAAAACTCAAAATAACTACGTAGCCGAAAACATATTGCGAAAAATTAATCAGCTTGAAGAAATAGGCAATCAGCAAAAACAGGTTCCCGATACGGTAAAGCAAATCACTCAGAAAGGTTCCAGTGGTAGCATCGAAAAGCATCTTGTTGTAAGTATCCAGAAGCAGGAAAAACATCCTGAAAAAGATTAATGGAACAAGGAACCAGATGTATTGTACCAACATTGGCGATTTCTCCAAATTGCTTTCAATGATGGATGGTTTCAGAATAAAAAAGCTGATTAAGGCAATGGTAAAGCCTATCATTCCTACTGTAACTGCCAGAAAGACAAAGCCATTATTATTTTTGTCCTTATCCCTGAAATAGGAAAACAGTCGTGAGGTTACATTTGTGAAACCGAGCGTGGAGAACTGTGAATAAAGTGCCGAAACCGCAACCAGAATGTTAATGAGCCCGATCTGCTCCTGCGACATTAGTTTGGGCATAATCAGAGCGGTGGTAAAAAATCCAACAACAATACCCAAATAGGAATAGACCGAACCCCTGATTGTTTGCCTTTTAATTACGCCCATTTAATTTAGTTATTGACTTAAAAAGGATTATTTTTGCCCCGCACGAAAATACGAATTTAAAAATTACACCTGTCAATAATATGGATACAAAAGATCTCTTTCGTAAATCAGGAACCTATATCCTTGTTGTCGCTCTGTTTCTGCTTATAAGTGTCATTTATTTTTCGCCGGTTTTAGAAGGGAAAAAACTTCAAAGTTCGGATGGAACTCAGTTTAAAGGCATGTCCAAAGAAATCGTTGATTACCGCTCAGCTACCGGGAAAGAAGCACTTTGGTCGAACAACATGTTCTCCGGAATGCCGGCTTACCTGACTTCAACAGTGTATTCGGGTGAGTTGTTTTCTAAAATTCAGCGGTCAATTACTGGAATTTCTCAACCGGTAATGATTCTCACCTTTAGTTTTCTATTCTTTTTCATTCTTTGTATCCTACTCGATATTAGCATTTGGACAGCATTTGCGGCCAGTCTGGCTTATGGTTTTATGACATTTACCTTTGTGGTGATGGTCACCGGCCATTTGACCAAAGCCCATGCACTGACTTACACAGCCTTAATTGTCGCCGGAATTTTAGTGGCTTTTAAGAAAAACAAAATTGCCGGAAGCCTGATCGCAACACTTGGACTGAGCCTGATGCTAAGTGCCAATCACCTGCAAATGACCTATTATGTTGCTATACTGGCACTTATTTTAGGCATTACCTATCTGGTTTATGCCATCCGCGAAAAAGCTCTTCCGGAATTTATAAAAACCGCTGCTCTTTTATTAGTTGCTGTTCTTCTGGCCGTGGGGACCAACTTTTCACGGTTATATACAACTTACGAATATGGTAAATATTCCATGCGGAGTCAATCAGAATTAAGTCTGGGCGGCGAAAATAAATCCAGTGGTCTGGATAAGAATTACATTTTAGATTACAGCTACGATCTGGGCGAAGCCATGACCGCTTTCATTCCACGATTTAAAGGTGGTGGCATGGGCGAACCTTTGAGTACCAGTTCCGAAACATATAAGTTCTTTGCCCAAGCGCAGGGACCCGAAAAGGCGAAGAAGGCTGTTGAAGGTGGAATGCCGATGTATTGGGGAACTCAACCCATTTCAGGTGCACCTTTTTACTTTGGTGCTGTTTTGTGTTTCCTGTTTGTTCTCGGAATTTTTCTGGTAAAAGGGAAAGACAAATGGTGGCTGGTTGCTGTTTTCGTAGTTTCGTTGCTTCTGTCGCTCGGGAAAAACTTTCAATTTCTCACCAATCTCATGCTCGATTATTTCCCCGGATACAATAAATTCAGGGATGTTAAAAATATTATAGTCATTCAGCAATTTGTCATGGCTTTGCTTGGAGTGCTGGCCATAAAAGAAATTTATGAGCGTAAAATTACCAACGAGGAATTCATAAAAGGCCTGAAATATGCCTTCGGAATTACGGGTGGTTTGGCGTTGATTTTTGCTGTTCTTCCAGGTCTGGCCGGAAGTTTCTCCGGAAAAACCGATGCACAGTATCTGCAAATGGGTTATCCGCAACAGTTTATCGATGCGTTAATTTCCGACCGCGAAAGTGCACTGCGGATGGATGCCTTTCGCACATTTATCTTTGTGTTTCTGGCTGCCGGTGGGTTGTGGGCATATTGGAACAATAAACTGAAAGGGCAATATGCAATTGTTTTGTGGGTAGTACTTATTTTGGCCGATATGATGCCAGTGAACAAAAAGTACTTCAACAACGATAACTTTTCATCCAAAAAAGAAGTTGCAGTTCCGTTTCAGCCGACTGTTGCTGATAAAGAAATCCTGAAAGATAAAGATCTCTATTACCGGGTTTTGAACCTTCAGAATCCTTTTGCTGATGCACGTACTTCGTATTTTCATAAATCGCTGGGCGGTTACCACGGCGCAAAAATGAAGCGCTACAACGAATTGTACAGTTATGCCATTGAACCGGAAATGCGCACGATGATAGCCGGGTTCAAGACCCCGGAAACCATTGATTCGATCATGAATAATTTGCCGGTCATAAACATGCTCAATACTAAATATTTCATCTACGATTTAAATAGTGCGCCACTGGGCAATTCGCACGCTTTGGGAAATGCCTGGCTGGTGAAGAATGTTAAAATCGTGAATAAGGCAGACGAGGAAGTGACTTCGCTGAAAAATTTCGATCCAAAAACGACAGCCATTGTAAATAAAAGTTTCGAGAAAGAATTGAGTGGTTTTACTTCAGGATCAGGAGAAGGACAGATTAAATTAACCGAATACCAGCCCAATTACCTGAAATATGAAGCTACCGTGAACAGTGGATCGCAGTTGGCTGTTTTCTCTGAGATCTATTATCCCAAAGGCTGGAAGAGTTTTATCGATGGAAAGGAAGCAGATCATTTGCAGGTTGATTTTGTGTTACGCGCCATGGTTATTCCCTCAGGAAAACACGAAATTGAGTTTAAGTTTGAGCCAGCCTCATACTATCTGGGCAACAAAGTAACGTTAGCCAGTTCGATCTTGCTACTTTTGGCCATTGGCGGATATTTATACTATAGTTTTAAATCTAAAAAGTAAAACACAATGGCAGGCAAACCAAAGCCTCAGAAGCTAAACCGTCGGATTTTCAAATCATATCTGACCACAACCATCAGCATTTCAATGGTTTTATTTCTCATTGGTTTGTTGGGCGTTGTTTTGCTCAATGCAGAGCGGCTTGCCAAATATGTGCGCGAAAATATAGGCGTAACCCTGGTTTTGAAAGAAGAGGTTCAGGAGCAGGATATCAAGGATTTGATGACCTCACTTCAGGCAACTGATTTTGTGAAGTCGTTTGAATACATTGATAAGGAAAATGCAGCAGAGAAACTGAAAGCTGAATTAGGTGAGGATTTTACCGGTTTCCTTGGATACAATCCGTTGTTTTCGTCCATTGATGTTAAGCTTTTTGCTGATTTCGCCACTCCTGAAAAACTGAGTTTGCTGGAACCCAAATTCATGGAGTTTTCGCAGGTTAAAGAAGTTCTCTTTCAACGCGACATTGTGAGTATTATCAACGAGAATGTAAAAAAAATAGGCTTTATCCTGATTTTCTTTTCGGGCCTGCTTTTACTGATATTCTTTGCTTTAATTAACAATACTATCCGGATTTCGATCTATTCGCAGCGTTTCATCATTAACACGATGCTGATGGTTGGAGCAACCGATAGTTTTATCCGGGCGCCATTCGTCAAACGAAGCATAAAATATGGAATTATTGGTGCACTCGCCGCTAATTTGCTGCTTTTTATCCTGATGATCTCCTATTCTTCAGAACTTACCGGAATAATTGACATGAATGATTTTAAAATATTCGGATTGGTTTTTGGGGCCGATCTGGTCATTGGAGTGTTGATTTCGTGGGGTTCAACCTACTTTGCGGTCAATAAATTCATTCGGTTAAAATTTGATGAATTGTTCTATTAACATTCAGGGTGTTATCTTTGATCTTTAAACTTTTCGGCTAACTTTGCAAAAATTTTCATACAATGGGCAAAAAATATTTTGAGAATATGGATGGCTTTGCACTCGGCAAAGAAAATCTGAAATTGATGGTAATCGGTTTGTTAATAATTGTAATCGGTTTTTTGTTGATGACAGGCGGAAAGAGCAGTAATCCATCAGTTTTTAATCCTGAAATATTTAGCTTCCGGAGAATTACCTTAGCACCAATGGTTGTCCTTTTCGGGTTTCTTTTTGAGATTTATGCCATCATGAAAAAACCAAAATCTGAATAGTAACGATTGGATAATAAAGCATTTACTTAAAAGCGTTTCAGGATGGTAAGATCCATTGACGGGAATGATTATCAAAAAGGCGAGATTCTACTTTTTGATAAGGAATTGGATTGGACATCTTTTGACCTTGTACGGAAATTGCGCAATTTCCTTTGCCGGGAAATAGGTGTTAAAAAGCTAAAAGTTGGTCATGCCGGAACGCTCGATCCGAAAGCGACAGGGCTTATGATTATCTGTACAGGCAAGGAAACAAAAAATATTGATTTAATTCAGGCCAAAGAGAAAGAATATGTGGCAACGATCAGGTTTGGGGCAACGACTCCTTCGTTTGACCGGGAAACTGAAGAGAATGAATTCTTTCCGACCGATCATCTTTCGCTTGAATTGGTAAACGAAAAGTTAAAGATATTTATTGGCGAAATCGATCAGGTTCCGCCATTGTATAGTGCGATAAAAGTCGAAGGCAAACGTGCCTACGAACATGCACGTAAAGGAAGTGACATGGTACTTCAGGCCAAAAAGATTACCATTTCTGAATTGGAAGTACTTAGTTTTTCGAAAGAGGAGCTTGTATTAAGGGTTGTTTGCAGCAAAGGAACCTACATTCGATCGTTGGCCAGAGATTTGGGTATTGCACTTGATAGCGGAGCCTATCTGGTTGGATTACGCAGGACCCGGATAGGCGATTTGTTGATTGAAGATGCCTGGGAGCTTGGCGATTTTATAGAAAAATTCAGGATCGATGCAACTAATTCAAATTAGCAGCGTAAATAATGAATTCTGTTAAGCAAGCAAATAGCAGAGACTGTCGTTTAAATAACATAGAATTAATAAATTAACACGGATATAGAATGAAATTATCGAAGTTTAAATACGATTTACCTGAAGAATTAATTGCCTTGCATCCGTCTCCAAACAGAGATGAGTCTAAATTATTAGTTTTACATCGTGCAACCGGTAAGATTGAACACAAGATTTTTAAAGATATTGTTGATTATTTTGGCGATCAGGACGTATTTATTTTTAATGATACGAAAGTATTTCCGGCTCGTTTGTACGGAAACAAGGAAAAAACGGGTGCTGAAATTGAAGTTTTTCTGCTCCGTGAGCTGAATCGCGAACAGCGCTTGTGGGATGTTCTGGTAGATCCGGCTCGTAAAATCCGTATCGGTAACAAATTGTATTTTGGAGAGAACGATTTACTCGTTGCCGAGGTTATTGATAATACCACGTCGCGTGGACGAACTTTGCGGTTTTTATTTGATGGACCTTACGATGAGTTTAAGAAGACCCTTTATGGATTAGGCGAAACTCCGCTGCCTAAATTCATCAAACGTTCGGTAACTGCCGAAGACAAAGATCGTTACCAAACAATTTTTGCCAAACACGAAGGTGCCGTTGCTGCTCCAACTGCCGGACTGCATTTTAGTCGTGAATTGATGAAACGCCTTGAAATTGCGGGTGTTCATTTCAGCTATGTCACGCTTCATGTTGGATTGGGTAATTTCCGGAGTGTGGATGTGGAAGATTTGACCAAACATAAGATGGACTCAGAGCAAATCTGGATTTCGGAAGAAGCCTGTGACATCGTAAATTCTGCTCGGGATGCCAGAAAAAATATATGTGCTGTAGGCACAACAGTGATGCGCACCGTCGAAAGCTCAGTTTCAACTCAGGGTCACATGAAACCATTTGAAGGCTGGACCAACAAGTTCATTTTTCCTCCGTACGAGTTTAGCGTGGCAAACCGGATGATCACCAATTTTCATTTGCCACTTTCAACGCTTTTGATGATGGCTGCAGGTTTTGCTGGTTACGACAATTTAATGAGAGCCTACAAGGAAGCAATTGCAGAGAAATACCGTTTCGGAACCTATGGTGACGCCATGCTGATAATGTAAAATCACAACCGCTAAAAGGAAATCCCTGTCAGCCGAAAGTTGATGGGGATTTCTTTTTATACGAATCAGGAACTTCGTAACTTAGTCAGGTTATAAATAATTATCATTCAAAATCATTGGATATGGAACCCATTGTATTGACCGACCCTAATGTTCAGCCAACCGAAGAATTGATTTTTTCAATCATTGGTTGAGCTGAAGATCAGGCTAAAATAACGCACGTTTTAACTGTAAAAGATGAAAATCGGTAATCTTGATTTAGGTGAAATGCCACTGTTTCTCGCACCCATGGAGGATGTGACGTATAAATCGTTTCGGTACATGTGCAAAAAGTACGGCGCCGATGTGATGATTACCGAGTTTGTTTCGTCGGAAGCTCTGATCCGCGACATTCAGAAGACCAAGCAAAAAATGACTTTGTTTGATTTCGATCGCCCTGTTGCCATTCAGATTTACGGGCACAACATCAACTCGATGGTCGAAGCGGCCAAAGTTGCTGAAGAATCGCAGCCCGATTTTATCGACATTAATTACGGTTGCCCAATGAAGAAGATCATTAGGCATGGAGCGGGTGCTGCCATGTTGCTCGATCCGGATAAGATGCAGCGAATGACCGAAGCCATTGTGAAAGCTGTAAAATTGCCGGTTACCGCCAAAACACGTCTGGGTTGGGACGAGAATAGCAAAATCATAGTCAATGTGGCCGAGCGCTTGCAGGATGCAGGAGTTGCGGCATTGGCCATTCATGGACGCACCCGAAGCATGCTGTACACCGGAGAGGCCGATTGGTCGCTGATTGCTGGTGTGAAGAATAACCCGCGGATGACCATTCCGATCATCGGGAACGGTGATATTAATGGACCTGAAAAGGCCAAAGCATTTCTGGAACAAAGTGGGGTAGATGCGCTGATGATTGGCCGTGGATCAATTGGCCGCCCATGGATTTTCTCGGAAGTAAAACATTACCTGAGAACCGGAGAATTTCTACCACCGCCAAAAGTTGCCGAGGTCGTTCAAAATGTTCGCGATCAGTTGAATATGTCGATTGAATGGAAAGACAATGTTCGTAGTGGTATCCTGATGATGCGTCGCCATTTCGCGCGATATTTTCCGTCGCTGCCCAATTTCAGGGAGCATCGAATCAAGCTGCTTCAGGCAGAAACAATTGAGGAAGTTCAGGAGTCCTTGAGTTTGATTGAAAAACTTTATGGAGAAATCAGGGTTGATTACAGCAATGTGAGTCTGAAATAGCCGGGCTAAAGCCCAGTAATTAGGAGGTTTTGTTATCCGTCACATGAATGTGACGGCAAAGGATATCTCATTGAATATGAGAGAATCTTGATCGAAGTGTTATTCTTTTCCGTCTGCTTCAGCTGACGGTTTAATACATTTAAAAATGAAAAAATTTCGCACCATCCAGCTCGGAGCAAATCTTTACAACCTATTTGCCGATGAATTCAAATCAGCCAAATACCGGAAACACTATTCCGATGGTTCATTCTGGGGTAAGTTGAAAAGGTATTCAAAAGTTGCGGGAATGAAAGTGGTTTATCCGGCACTTCTCCTACAGTATATGATGAAATCGGATGATGTGCCACTCAAGGCCAAACTGATTTTATCAGCTGCTTTGGGTTATTTTATTTTACCTGTCGATTTTATTCCCGATTTTGCCCCAATGATAGGATTTGCAGACGATGTGGGAGTTTTGCTGTTAATTCTTCGTCAAATGGCAGTTTATATCACCCCTGAAATCAGGGAACAAGCTCGCGAACATATTCGAAAATGGTTTGGAGAAAGCAGTAATGTTGAGTTGGATCTTCTCGACAAAGAATATATGAATTGATCGTTAATCTTTCTTTACATTTGCACCAAACCATTTTTGCACATGGAATTTCTTACTTCGCTAAATTTAAATGTCCTCGAATGGTCCATTATCATGTTCTGCGGAATGCTCATCGGAATGGCGAAAGTGGGTGTGCCGGGAGTTTCTATGATAGTTGTTCCCGCTTTGGCATTTATTTTCGGGGCGAAACAGTCTACCGGAGTTTTACTTCCAATTTTGATGATGGCCGATATATTTGGTGTGGCTTATTACCGCCGTCATGCCAATTGGGCAAACCTGATTAAAGTTTTACCCTGGGCAGTGATAGGTTTATTAATTGCGCTTTGGGTTGGCGAAATAGTTAATGATAAACAGTTTAAAAACCTGATTGCCATTCTTGTATTTCTGAGCATCGGACTGATGCTTTGGCAAGACAAGCGAAAAGGGACGACTTTTTTCCCTGACAAATGGTGGTTTGCTGCTGCGATGGGTGTTCTGGGCGGTTTTGCGACGATGATCGGTAATGTTGCGGGTCCTGTTTTTGCCATTTATCTGCTGGCCATGCACCTTCCCAAAAACAGTTTTATTGGTACCGGAGCCTGGTTCTTTATGATTATTAATTTCTCGAAGTTACCGCTTCAGTTGTTTGTCTGGGATAACATTAACTTATCAACTCTGGCAATTGACTTGGTGACTTTACCTGCAATTGCTTTTGGTGCGATTCTGGGGTTTAAAATGGTAAAAATTATTCCTGAACGTACCTATCGTGGGTTCGTTATTGTGATCACTGTTATTTCTGCATTTTTACTACTTCTGTGAGTATAAAATAAATTCAACAGATCAAGGTTAATCGGTTTGTAATTATTTGTTGTTCTTTCCAATCCTGCTTTAGTCTTGTTAATTTACTTTAATCCAGCAGAATAATTCGATTAGTTTTTTTGAATTAAAGCATTTTGGGGCAGAATTAACGGTGTTGTAACATCTTTGTAACAGCTATGTAATTAATAAAATTCTATTTTGCATGATTAAAGGGTTTCGGTTGATAAACAATTCCTTTAGAATTAATCATTCTTTGATAATTCCTTATCTTAGTGCCAATTAAAAGTGATTTTATTCAAAGGTTTGAACTTGTTATAAATAAGAAAATAATATCCGCATGACACTTAGAAAAGACGAAGCCATACAATCTATATTAATCGATTATGAGAAACTTGCCAATTTGGTTCTCGCTCAATTGGACGAAGTTGAACGACTGATTAATTCAGGGAAACTGACGCCAGACGAAGAACAACTCGATCAGGTGATGAAAAATGAAAAGAAAATCAATAAGCTGGAAGTTAAGCTTAGCGAAGACATTATAAACTCTATTGCCCTTTATCAGCCGGTTGCTTCCGAAATACGAAAATTAATTGCTGGTTATCGAATTGTGATCAGTCTCGAACGCATTGGTGATCTGGCGATCAGCATCATCAAGTTTATGCGACAGATTGAAAATCAGGAAGTTTATGCCAGTCTTTCAGGATTTATACCCAAGATGATGCATCTAAGTACCGAAATGGCCCGAAGTTCGATGTTGTCGTTTATCAATCAGGACATGGAGCTTGCGATATGGACTATTAAATCGGAACCAACGGTAGACGAGTTTAATCACAAAATGCTGAAAAAGGTGGCTGAAAGAGCGGATTTAATTGCTGACAATAAGGATATACTCCTAAGTTATATTGCGATTAAAGAAATGGTTGCCGGGATAGAACGCATCGCTGATCATGCTGCCAATATTGCTGAAGCTTCGTTTTACTCCTACGAAGGGAAGGATATTCGACATAAACGCAATCCATAATAGCAACACTATTCTAACAACTATGAATAAAAACACAAAAATATTGGTCGTTGACGACGAAAAAGATTTATGCGAAATTCTTCAGTTTAATCTCGAAAGCGAAGGTTTTGAAATTGAGATGGCCTATTCGGGAGAAGAAGCCCTTGGTAAGTCAATAGAACGTTTCGACTTGTTGTTGCTTGATGTGATGATGGGTGGCATGTCGGGTTTCAAACTGGCTGATAAAATCCGGAAGGAAATGGGACTTTCGGTACCCATTATTTTTCTCACCGCACGCGAAACCGAAAACGATATGCTAACCGGCTTTAATGTTGGCGGCGATGATTACCTGTCCAAACCTTTTTCAATAAAAGAACTTGTTGCCCGTATAAAAGCTGTTTTGCGCCGGGGAAAATCAGTTGAAATAAAGTCGAAACTTATTACGATTGATAATCTAGAGCTTGATTTAAGCCGCAAATCGCTAACAATTGATAGTGAGAACATTTTGCTTACCCGAAAGGAATTTGAAATATTAGCCATGTTGATTTCGAATAAGGGAAAATATCTCAGCCGTCAGGAAATACTTGACCGAATCTGGAGCGACGATGTTATTGTAACCGAGCGGAATGTCGACGTTAATATTGCCCGTCTCCGGAAAAAAATTGGAATTTTCGGTGATAGTATAAAAGGCAGGTCGGGTTACGGATACTGTTTTGAAAATTAAATATTAGGAAATAGGAAAGTGAAATAAGTTAAGATTCTTTGAGGGATTTTTCCTCAATTCTTTTTTCTTTTTTCCATTTATTATTGTATGATTAATTACCCCTTTAACTGATTTCAAATGTTTGTTCAGCGCTCCTTTCGTAAACGAATTTTCATCAATTTTTTTGCTGTCTTTTCAATTTTTGCCATTGCCGTTTTGGTGTATCAGTACAATCGTGAGAAAAGCTACCGAACGGGTGAGTTGGAAAATATTCTTGATAATACTTCGGAAGTAACTCATCGATACATTGAGCACAAAAAGATTTTTGAAACAGGCGATTTTAAATCATTGGATACGCTCAAAAGCATTTTGCCGCTTTCTAATACACGAATTACAGTTATAGATCTGAACGGAAAGGTACTTTACGACAGCTTTGTTGCTGATGTTCAGAAAATAGAAAATCATTTGGACCGACCCGAGGTTCAGAAAGCGATTAAGAACAAAAAAGGATCGAGCATCCGGAATTCGACTACAACCAACCAGAAGTTTTACTACTATGCCAAGAATTGCGAAAAATATCTGGTTCGAACAGCCGTAGTTTATGATGTCGACATCATTAAAATTCTGCATACCGAACGTATATTTCTGGTTTTTATCGTTTTTATTTTTCTTCTGATGTGGGTGTTGCTTCATTTTACTACCCGAAGGTTAAGCGAATTCATTGTTAAACTGAAGGACTTTGCCTTAAAAGCAGGACTCAATGAAGACATCTCAAAAATGGACAGTAATTTTCAGGACAATGAATTGGGAGTCATCCGTAAACAAATTATTCAGATATACGATAATTTGAAGACTACCAAAGATGAGTTGACCAGTGAAAGGGAAAAACTTTTCAGCCACCTGCAAGGACTGAAGGAAGGAATTTCAATATTTTCGCCTGAAAAAGGTAAAATACTGGCAAACAGTCATTTCATTCAATTTATAAATATGATTTCGGAGAAGTCAACTATTTCTGCCGAACATATATTTTTAATTCCTGAATTCAGGAAAGTGGTTGAATTTGTTGACCAAAAAATCGAACTTGATGCCCAGTCTCAAAATAGAGATCTTCCTCAAATGGAATATACCATCGAAAAGGGAGAAAAATATTTTCAGGTCAGATGCATCATTTTTATTGATCGTAGTTTTGAAGTGCTTATCAGCGATATTACCCGTCCTGAGAAACAACGACTTCTGAAACAACAATTGACCTCCAATATTGCTCACGAACTGAAGACACCGCTCTCGTCGATCAAAGGATATCTGGAAACCATAATAAACAATCAAAACATTCCGGCTGAAAAGCAAAAGTATTTCCTTGAAAAGGCATTTGCACAATCAGAACGTCTCACCGATTTGCTTAACGATATCTCATTGCTTAATAATATTGAAGATGCAGGAGGTCTGTTCGAGTTTAAACCGTTGGTTTTAAAACCTGTCATCCGCGATGTTATCGAAAACCTGAGGAGTAGGTTGACCATTAAGAATATGGATTGCACAATCGATGTTGGAAGTGATGTAGTTATTAATGGAAACGAGTCCTTAATATTTTCGGTTTTCCAGAATCTGATTGAGAATTCGATTAACTATGCAGGTGCGAATGCTCAGATATCGATCCGAAAATATCTGGAAGATGAGAAGTTCTACTTTTTCCAGTATACTGATAGTGGAGTTGGTATTCAGGAAGAACACCTACCACGAATCTTTGAACGGTTCTATCGGATTGATTATGGACGGTCGCGCGATACAGGTGGCACTGGTCTGGGACTATCCATTGTAAAAAATGCCATATTACTTCATAAAGGCGAAATTTCGGTTAAAAACCGGCCGGAAGGCGGGCTGGAGTTCTTATTCTCGCTAGCCAAAAAATAGGCGATTCTTTTTCATGTTAAAGAGTACCTTTTTATTCATATCAGATTATTTTTTTTATATTTATCAACAACTGTCTGATGGCAGTTCGTTGTAATTAAAAGGAATAAATTATGGATATAATTCACATTAGTGCAGAGTGTTATCCCGCTGCAAAGGTGGGTGGGTTAGCTGATGTTGTGGGCGCATTGCCTAAATATCAAATCTTATTGGGGCATACCTCTTCGGTGATAATGCCATTTTACCACATTAAATTCAGTAGTTCGCATGAATTTACGACAGTTTTCTCTGGAATTGCGCGTCTGGGTCAAGCAAATTTCGCCTTTCATGTTTTAGAACTAGTGAATAACGATCTTGGATTTGATCTTTTTATGATTGACATTCCGGGCTTGTTTGACCGCGACCAAATTTATTCTTATCACGATGACACCGAGCGTTTCATCACGTTCCAGATTGCTGCTTTAAATTGGTTGAATCAGCGTGAAGGAACTCCGGATATTGTGCATTGCCACGACCAGCAAACCGGTTTCATTCCTTTCATGATGTCGAAAGTTCGCGAATACAGTAAATTTGAACACGTTCCGACGGTATTTACGATCCATAACGGACAGTATCAAGGGCAATTCACTTTCGACAAGCTGCATTTCCTTCCGCCATTTCATTCGTATTTTAACGGGCTGGTCGAATGGCACAATTTGATTAATCCTTTGGCCTCGGCCATTAAGTGTGCCTGGGGTGTTACCACTGTTTCGCCAAGTTACCTCGAAGAAATCAGTTATGAGATGAGGGGAATGGAAGATTTACTTCGGCACGAACGTAGTAAATCGCTAGGCATATTAAACGGAATTGACGCCGATGTCTGGAATCCTGAAACAGATCCGATGTTGGAAACTAAATTCAATGTCAAAACCGTTGAGGCAGGGAAAAAGGCCAGCAAGGAAATGCTTTGCACACAATTCGGGCTGAATCCTGAAAAACCTTTGTTTACTTTTATTGGTCGTTTGGTTGGCGAAAAAGGCGCCGATGTTTTGCCCGATATTATCTATAACATTTCGAAGTTTAATCCTGGAGAACAGAATATCCTTATTTTAGGTTCCGGAGAAAAGAACATCGAAAATGGACTGCTTCATTTGGAGCCAATGTTTAAAGGAAGTTATTGCTCGTATATTGGGTATAGCGAAAAACTATCACACCTGATTTATGCCGGGGCCGATTTCCTGTTGATGCCTTCAAGGGTGGAGCCCTGTGGACTGAACCAGATGTATGCCCTTCGGTACGGAACAATTCCAATTGTCAGAAGAACGGGAGGCCTGCGCGATACGGTGACCGATATCGGAGACAATGGTTTCGGAATTTGTCACGACCAGTGCTCAACATTCGATGTCATCCATTCGATGCAACGTGCGAAAACCTTGTTTAAAGATCAAAAGACTTTTAAGAAAATCAGAAAGCAAATCATGCAAATCGACCATTCGTGGAACAGAGCAGCAGCTGAATATATCGAATTATACCA
>JBBQMW010000079.1:0-17478 GCA_038329265.1 Bacteroidales bacterium
GTTACTTCATGTTTGAATTGCGAAGATTAGATGTCAAAAGCAATCATTGTTCTATTCGCAGATCAGCCATCAATTAATAATAGTTTTAATTCGCTTGATTTGTAAACTTTTAGAATGGGAAGAATCGCATGAGAAAACGAACGTTTGTGCGATTTTTAAATGGATGGAGCTTCTGATTTGGAGGCTTTTTTATGTAAAAAATGCAGAGACTAAAAATCTCCACACCTGAAATAGAACTTTTTAGCGATGCTCAGCGGATGAGTTTTATCCATGGAAATCGCCTTTAAAATTACCATACTGTATTTACTTAAAAATACTAAGTTGCCCTGTCAGAGCGATTCAGTTAATGATTCAATATTTACCCAACGCGTTGCATTGGGCTAGAATAAATTGCAATTTCAGTGCGTTTTCGGGATGAAAGCCCTGCTTAATTCAGCCCGACAGCAACGCCTCGGGTATTTGAGTTACTAAAAATAGGTGCGCCCAGTAAGGGCAGGTTAAAACAATTCTTAAAAGCTATTTCCCTTGTTTTGTCGCGTAGGAAGGATTTGATTAAAAACTTTTTTATACCTTCGTATTAAATCTCACGAAATGAAACGATTCTTCTTTTTTATCACTGCTTTACTTTTAATTTCTGGGCTGAAAGCTCAGGAAACACAGGTATCAGTTCCATATACACTAGCCGATCGGGATCGTGCTATCCGAACTGAGGCTAGCATGGAAACACTGGAGGCCAAAGTCGATGCTTTGGATAAGCGGATGGATAACTTTCAGACTCAAATTAATCGGCTTGAAGATAAATTTGACAGCTATTTCATGTGGGGTTTCGGACTGGTTTTAATGTCGATATTTGGTTTAATCGGCTTTATCATTTATGATCGTCGCACCACTCTTGCCCCCGTTGAGAGCAAAACTGAACGTATCATTAAAGTCCTGAAAGAAGCCGCTGAAAAGGATCCGGTACTCAGGGAAGCCTTGAAGAAAACTGCACTTTGGTGAATTACCTATCCTGCTTCAGGGGCAAACCAGAAGTCAGGCTTCAACTTGAATATAAATTCCTATAAAATTTTCGGAAGGGTAGATGGATTGGGAGCTTTTACCACCAAAATGCGGGCAATATTCTCCGAAACATTCCGAATGTTGTGAATGATGTGTGCCGGACTTTCAATCAAATCATCTTTTTCACAAATCTCCTCCTCTTCTCCCACCTGAATGACTGGGGTTCCTTCGAGTACCACAAAAAATACATCCACAGGAGTTTTATGCGGTTTTAATCCTTCGCCCGGCCCCAGTGTAATGTGCATTACCTGAGCTGATTCCTTATCGTACAATTTCCTGACATCCACTCCATGTGGATTCGGATTTTTCTCCTGATTCTGATATTTTATTATTTTCATTTCTTAAGATATTAATGAGTCCAATCCAATAACCGTTTTTCGCCCTGAATGTTTCGGATTTCGGTAATCTCCTGCGAAACTTCCACCACGCCCCTGTAATTACCTTCTTCGTCGCGTACTGCAAAGTACTGAATCAGAATCATTTCGCCTTTCATCTGAATCCAGAAACTGGCTTTATCTTTTTCGCTTTTCCTGAATGCTTCAACAATCTGCTCTACCACATGCACACTTTCGTGCGGATGACAGTTTTTCACATCGCGTCCAATGATAGAATTGGTTCGCCGGAAAATTCGTTTTTCAGGAGTGGAGAAAAATTTCACCTGATTGTTTTCGTCCACATAAGTGATGTCTACCGGCAAATGATTGAAAACGAGTCGGATTTGTTCAGCCGATAAATAACCGGTTTTTAAATCAATCTCTCCTGAAATTTCAGTTGTATTCAGCAGTTTTTTTTGTTCCAAAGTTTCGGGTTGAACAAAAGGAAACCCAATTTCGAGACTTTCTCCGATCAGGGAATTGAGTTCATTTTCAGGAATTTGTTCGGATATGATGGGAAACAAAATGTGTTCTTCGCGAAATTTGATGGCGTAAATATTGAAAAAAAGATCGCCGACCAAACGGTTGAATTTTTTCAGGTCGAAATCTTCATCAGCGAGCAACCCGATGGCCACTTTCAGGTTTCGGCGAATATCGTCGTGAAATGACCACATCACTTGCAGGCAGCGGTAATCAGGCAGGTATTTTTCAATCAGCGGAAACAGCACATTTTCCTTGATTTGGTAGTGTAAATCGATTCGGGAGATATCATCTAGCTTTTCTTTCAGTTCATTCCGAAGAGTTGGATCTGGCCTGTTCCGATTGATTTCTGTAAGCAGCGGACGGATGGTTTTCAGGCGCAAATCAATTTGCTCGTTATTCTGAATCAGGGCATGCAAAAAACTTCCTGAATCGGGCGCTGTGTAAGGAAACTCCTGAAGCGATTTGTTCAAAAGGTTCAGAGCTTTGTTGATCCCTCTTTTTAATTCGGGCATCGGTATCTGAAGCTGAACCAGTTGATCGACTACCGCAATTACATCAGATGGTCCGGCCAGATCGATAACCTGTTGGTAACCGGCAACCCGTCCGGAGTTCATCTCACCGCTAATAACCAGTTGGAAGAGTTCAACCAGTTTGGCTACCCTGTGTGCTTTATGATTGGTGAATTCTGACATTCAAATTTGAGATTTAATATGCTGCAAAATTACGAAAAAATGTCACTTTTAACTCCCGAAAAGGTTTGCTACCTTGCAGGACTATTTTCTTGTTTTAAGACTTATCAGAGTAGACTCAAACTTATAATTTATAATTCATAACTTATCATTCCCATGATTGACATTGACGAACTGGACGAAAAGTTCAGCATTGAAGGTGAAGTTGGATTCGCCGAACTTGAAAATGACCTGGTTTTTATGACTGTTTCAAACAAATATGCCGACGCCGACATTTGCCTGTACGGTGCACATGTAACCGCATTCCGACCGCGCAACGCCATAGATGTGTTATGGATGAGTCCCGACAGTTTTTTTGAAGTGGGGAAACCGATTCGTGGTGGGATTCCGGTTTGTTTTCCTTGGTTTGGCCCGCATAAAACCGATCCGGAGAAACCACAGCATGGCTTTGCCCGCCTGATGTATTGGGATGTTCTGGAAACAGCGGTTAAACCCAATGGAGAAACGCTGATCCGCCTGCAACTTTGTTCTTCGGAAGCAACCAAAGCCTATTGGCTCTGCGATTTTAAAGCTGAAATGAATCTAACCATTGGACGAACTTTGATCGTAACCCTAAAAGTGACCAATACCTCGGTTGAATCGTTTGAATATGGCTGCGCCCTTCATTCGTATTTCAGTCTTTCCGCCATTGAAAACGTATCTATTGAAGGACTTCAGGGAACCAGCTATTACAATCAACTGACCGGAGAATATGGTCTTCAGGAAGAAGAATTTCTACAGATTCAGGAACCTTTTACCCGTCACTATCTGAATACTGAAAAGCAGGTGTTGATCGGGGATGATGCTTTCCGTCGCTGGATTCGGGTAGAAAAATCGGGCAGTAAAATCACGACCGTTTGGAACCCGGGAGCAGATGCCTGCGCCCAAATGGCAGACATGCCTGAAGACGGGTACGAGACATTTGTTTGCGTGGAGGCGACCAATGCGTTTGATTACCAAATTACCCTCGCTCCGGGAGAATCGTATGAAACATCTGCAATCATTGGGTTGGCCGAATCGTGAAAAATGAGGAAAACCAATGCTGCCCGTTTGCTCGATGCCCGTTCAATCAGCTACGAACTGGCTGAATACGAAGTTGATGAATCAGACTTGAGTGCGACAACTCTGGCGAAAAAAATCGATCAAGACATTGAGCAGATTTTCAAAACGCTGGTTTTGCGTGGCGGAACAAGCGGTGTATTTGTGGCTGTTATTCCCGGCAATGCAGAAGTTGACCTGAAAAAAGCCGCCAAAGTCTCCGGAAATAAAAACTGTGCGATGGTTCAGCAAAAAGAATTGCTGGGCTTGACAGGTTATATCCGGGGCGGTTGCTCGCCGTTGGGCATGAAAAAACCGTATCCCATTTACATTCACGAAACCTGTCAGATCTTCGATACCATTTTTATCAGTGCCGGACAGCGCGGGCTGCAACTCAAACTTAATCCGGCTGATTTGATTCAGGTTACCGGTGCAGTGGTTTGCGATATCGCGGAATGATTTGGGAATAGGTAATATCTGATACTTTTCTTTTATCTTTGGATTAACCTAAAATAAAAACTATGAGTAATCAATTCAATCGCAGAACTTTTCTCGCACAAATGTCGGCAGCCGCAGTGGTAACCGGATTATCCTCGATTCCTTTTATTTCAAGCGGAAAATCCGTCAACGATCAGAAAAAACTGGGCATTGCCCTGGTGGGTCTGGGCTATTATTCAACCGGAGTGTTGATGCCTGCATTTGAACAAACTCAAAACGTTAAGCTGACAGGACTTGTAACCGGGACTCCGGAAAAGGCTAAAAAGTATGGTGGAAAATTCAATATTCCTGAAAAGAACATTTACAATTACCGGAATTTCGATGAAATGGCATCCAATCCGGCCATTGATGTGGTTTACATCGTTTTGCCAAACAGCATGCACAAAGAGTTTGTTATTCGTGCGGCCAAAGCCGGAAAGCATGTGATTTGCGAAAAACCGATGGCCCTCAATGCTGCGGAATGCCGCGAAATGATTGATGCCTGCAAAAAAGCCGACGTTTCGCTTTCAATCGGTTATCGGCTGCAATATGAACCCTATACCCAACGCATCATGCAAATGGCCAAAGAAAAATCGTTTGGCGAAATCCTGATGATTCATGCTTCTGCCGGTTTCAGGATGAACCGCCCAACAGAACATTGGAAAGTAAAAAGTTTGTATGGGGGTGGCGCTATCATGGACATGGGACCGTATCCTTTGCAGGCAGCTCGCTATTCAACAGGTCTTGAGCCCATTGCAGTTACTGCCCAGCAATTTAATTCTGACTCAAAAATCTTCGATGGAGTGGATGAAACCACTACATTCCAGCTCGAATTTCCGGGGAACATTGTGGCCAGTTGTTCCACCACTTTTGCGGCCAATGTCAATTTTCTGACTGTTAATGCGCAGAAAGGAGAATACGGACTCAATCCGTTTAGCGGTTATGGCGGAATTCATGGGTTCCTGCCCAATGGAGAAAAGTTCGACTTTCCGCAAATGAATCAGCAGACCAAACAAATGGATGAAATGTGCCTTGCAATTATGGAGAAACGTCCGTCCAGAACTCCGGGAGAAGAAGGTTTACGCGATATGGTCATCATCGATGCCATGCGTGAATCCGTTCGAAAAGGTGGGGCAAGAATCATTCTTTAGAATAAAAAAGTGGTCAGTCGCAGTTTTCAGTCTTAATTTGACTGGCCACTGCGACTGACCACTGACCACTTTTTTCTCTTTCCTTTTCTCCCTTTTCTATTGACGAATGACTTTCCCTAAATTATTTCATCTGCTCATTCCATCCTGAACGGTCCGGTGGAGCAGGGGCATTCACTTTTTTGACCGGTTTTTCCTGCAATTGTTTCAGCAATACTTCCACCGCTTTTCCGATGCATCATAGCTCATAGCATATTGTAGGTGCATTATATGGATTTTTATATTGATCTCATATTAATCAGAATTCAATGCGTTTATTCAAGCCTTTCCCCCTTTCCTTTTTTCATTTTCCCCGTTCCCCGTTCCTAATGACCAATGACTTTTTCCTCTTTTCCGACAGTATTTTACAATTCATCCACCTTTTCCGACAGTTCATCGACTATTTTTTTCAGAGTCGGTTGAATTGTATCAGTTTTGAATCATGAAACTTAAAAACTTCTTTTTGATCTTCATGCTGATTGGGGCGAATGCGTTCGCTCAAACTGTTATCACCGGAAAAGTGATTCAGGAAAAGGGAGAAGCCTTGCCGGGAGCCAATGTTTATTTGCAGGGAACTTACGATGGAATTTCGAGCAACGCGAAAGGAGAGTTCAAATTCAAAACGAATAAAACCGGATCGTTTGTATTGCTTGCGAATTTCATTGGCTACGAGCCGTTTTGGCAAAAGGTTGAACTAATAGGTGATACGATCAGGTTGACGATTCCAATGAAGGAGAAATTCAATCAGTTAAATGCAGTTACGATCGATGTAGGAACTTTTGAGGCGGGCGATAAAAAGCAGGCGGTTACCATCACTCCGCTCGATATGATGACCACCGCCGGTGCTGCCGGTGATGTATACGGCGCTTTGCAGTCACTTCCCGGAACAACCATTAACGGAGAATCGGGTCGGCTGTTTGTTAAAGGTGGCGACAGCGAAGAATCTCAAACGTATATCGATGGTTCACTAGTTGCAGTGCCCTATAATTCTTCGGCTCCCAATATGTCTACAAGGGGAAGGTTCAGCCCGTTCATGTTTAAAGGAACAATTTTCAGCACCGGCGGTTATTCGGCTGAATATGGTCAGGCACTTTCATCTGTTTTGCTGCTAAGCACCAACGATATGCCGGAAGAGGATCAACTCGATTTTTCGATGATGTCGATTGGAGTCGTTGCTTCAGGCACGAAAAAATGGAAGACCGGTGCAGTGACCGGAACTGTCACTTACAACAATCTTGCGCCATATATGAGCCTTGTGAAACAAAATTACGACTGGGCAAAAGCTCCGGAATCACTTTCAGGAGAGGTCAGTTTCAGGCAAAAGACAAGCAAGTCAGGATTATTTAAATTTTATTCAAAGCTCGATAATGGAAATTCAAAATTGAGTCAGTATGATCTTATTTTTGAAGGTAAACCGGTTGATTATGAGTTGATCAATCAGAATCAGTATATGAATGCTTCATGGAACGGGCAGTTATGCGAAAAGTGGGGAATGAATTCCGCAGTGTCGTATACAAACAACACAGACGAAGTGAATTATGATCTGGCCAAAGTAAACAAACACATAGAGGGAGCTTACCTGAAAAATACAGTTTCGGTTCAATTTACTGAAAAAGTATTCCTGAAATTTGGCGGTGAAGTATTCTCAAAAGCCTATACACAGCAGGTTCATTTGATGAACGAATCTTATGAAAATAGTTTTACCAATTACAATTTCGCCGGATATACTGAAGCACAGTTGTATGCATCATCAAAATTTGTTACCCGGATTGGCGGTCGGGTTGAATTCTCGGATTATCTGAACAGTTTCACCGCGTCGCCCCGATTGTCGGCAGCATATAAAATAACGGACAAAAGCCAGTTTTCGGCAGCCTATGGATGGTTTTACCAGAATCCGGTCGACGATTATTTGCTCTACACCAGTCAGTTGAAGCCCGAACGCGCCGATCATTATACGTTTAGTTTTCAGTCGTTTGCCAACAGCCGGACCATCAGGTTTGAACTGTATTACAAAGATTACAAAGACTTGGTTAAACTGAATGATCGTGCATTTTATCTGCCTTCGAGTTACGATAACTCCGGAAGCGGTTACGCCAAAGGGCTGGACTTTTTCTGGAGAGATAAAAAGACCATTAAAAACGGCGATTATTGGATTTCGTATTCCTATTTGGATACCAAACGGGATTATCGTAATTTTCCAGAGAAAGCTATACCGACATTTGCGAGTAAACACAATTTTTCGATGGTCTACAAGCATTGGCTGGGCGGTATGAGGTCGTTGGTGAGTGTCAATTTTAGGTATTCATCGCCCCGCGTGTACAACGATCCGAATTCGACTGTTTTTAATGGAGAGAAGATGTTGCCTTACCGAAGTCTCGATTTAAGCTGGAGTTTCTTATACCGTCAGAATATCATTTTCTATGGAGCGGTTACCAATGTTGCAGGATTTAAAAATGAATACGGACGCACGTATGCGAGCACCCCTGATGTTTCGGGATACTATCAAAGTGCAGCCATTCAACCCAGTTCTGACCGGTTTTTCGTGTTGGGATGTCTCATCACCCTAACCCGAAAAGGAAGTGCAAATCAGTTGGATAAAATAGAATAGGGAGCCTCCCCCAAACCCCCTCCGAAAGAGGGGGCTTAGGGCAGCACGGTAATGAAACAGTTTTTTTGATAAAGAATTAGTTATAAAGTATAAATTCACAACGGGCTTTATTTTTAAGCACTCCCCTTGGGGAGGGTTTGGGAGGGGCTTTTAATTTAAAACAATCATGAAGAAGATCATTTTATCACTTGCAGTTGTGTTGGTTAGTTTAGTTTCAATGGCTCAAAAGCCGGAGTATTATCAGGCAATGGGCGAAGCACTTGGCGGGTATGCCAATTGTCAAAGCGTTGAGGATTTTCAGGCTTTGGGAAATAAGTTTGAGATGATAGCCGCCAAAGAGAAATCCGAATGGTTGCCCTTGTATTATCATGCAAATTGCTACATCATTATGAGTTTTATGGAACAGGATGCAACAAAAAAAGATGCTTATTTGGATGTGGCCGAAAAATCAATTACCCCGATGCTTGAAATGGTTCCTGAAGAATCAGAAGCCTATGTATTGAAAGCTTTTTATCTGGTGGCTCGTTTGGTTGTAAATCCGATGGAACGCGGTCAGGAATACAGCGGTCTTTCAGGACAGGCAACTGCGAAAGCCCTGGCTTTGGATCCAACCAACCCTCGGGCACAATTGATGCAAGTGCAGATGGAAATTGGCTCTGCCCAGTTCATGGGACAAGATCCAAAGTCGTTCTGCCCGAAAGCCAAAGAAATACTGGCAAACTGGGATAATTTTAAACCCAAATCAACGATTCATCCAAATTGGGGAAAAGATCAGGCCGAAGGCGTTGTTAAAGGATGTGAGTAATTCAAGTAAAAAGTAAAAAGGAAAAGACAGTTATCAGTCGCAGTTTCCAGTCTCAATCTAACCACTGCGATTGATCACTGATCCCTTTTTCCTTTTTCCTATGACTAATGACTTTTTCCTTTTTTCTGATATACTTTTATCTTTACAAACAATTCAAATAAGTCAATCCAATGAAATTTCCGGGATTTGGAAATAAACCTTTTTCGCTTTTCAGATTTTTAATGGCCAATGTCGTTTTAAGCTTTGTTTTTATTTTTACAATGATGTCAGGAGCGCTTCAGGATTGGAAAGATTTCGGGATTGGATTTTTGTGGGCATTCAGCATCAGTATTACCCAATGGGGAGGAATACAGCTTATACTTGGCTACATCGACCAAAAAATTTCGTGGATTGAAACTCCGGTTAAAAAGGTATTTGTCCAAATATTAACGTTTTTAGCTTATTCGGTCGGCGCATTTATCCTCGTACAATTTTTCAATTTCTACGTTTGGCGGGGATATTCGCCGGCTGAATCCTGGCCTTGGATCATCCAATCCATTCCATATACTTTGCTGATTTCATTTGTCATTTCACTGATATTTACCGCAATTGGTTTTTTCTTTGCATGGAAACGATCGTTTCAGCAGGCCGAAAAGCTGAAAGTAGAAATGCTGGCATACAAATACGAATCGCTCCGGAACCAGATCAACCCGCACTTCCTGTTTAACAGCTTGAATGTATTGAGCGATCTGGTTTACGACGATCAGGCACTGGCTGTAAAATTCATTCGACAATTGAGCGATTTGTTCCGCTATGTACTCGACAGCCGCGACAAAGAGCTGGTTCCGCTTTCCGAAGAACTCGATTTTATAAGGTCGTTTACCTTTTTACTGAAGACCCGGTTTGAAGAAAAACTGAAGATTGAAATTGATGTTCAGGCCAATCCGGAAGATTACATTGTGCCAATGAGTTTGCAGCTTTTGATCGAAAATGCAGTGAAGCACAATGAAGTGTCAGAAGCTTTTCCGCTCCTCATTTCAATCCGGAAATCAGGAGATTTTCTGGAGGTCGAAAATAACCTACAACCCAAAAGTGAGGGTGACGATTCGAAAAAGACCGGTCTGAAAAACATTACTCAGCAGTTTGCTTTCTTTTCGGAAAAACCTATCAAAATTATTACTTCGGATGAGCGTTATTTGGTTCGTGTTCCAATTTTAAAAGCCTTGCAGAAATGAAAGCGATAATCCTTGAAGACGAAACACGAGCCGCCAATCATTTGCAGCGCCTTCTGGCAAAGGTTTCTCCTGAAATGACAATCGTGGCCAAACTCGAATCGGTGCGCGATGGCGTGAAATACCTGCAAAACAATCCAGAACCTGAATTGATATTCTCCGACATCCAACTGGCCGACGGATTGAGTTTCGAAATTTACAAACAGGTTGCGGTGCGTTGCCCGATCATCTTCACTACGGCATACGACCAATATGCCATCGAAGCTTTCCAAACCAACGGAATCGATTATTTGCTGAAACCCATTGAAGAAGAACGACTGATGAAAGCCATTGGAAAGGCCCGTCATTTTTCTCCTGGATTGGTGCTTGAAAAGATACTTTCAATCAGCAATCCATCCTCCGGAAAAGCATACAAATCGAGGTTTATGGTGAAGGTTGGTGATAAAATCAGAAGTGTTCCGGTGGAGGAAATTCTGGTATTTTACAGTCAGGAAAAGGCCAGTTTTATTCGCACCACCGACAGCCACACCTATTGCATCGACTATGCGCTCGACCAGTTGGAATCCATGCTCGATCCCGAAAAATACTTCCGCATCAACCGCAAATACATTGTTTCAATCGATGCCTGCACCAACATCCTGGCTTGGACAAACTCACGCCTCCGCTTGAAAATCGACGGCATCGACGATTCGGATATCATCGTCGCCCGCGAACGGGTAATGGAGTTTAAAAATTGGCTGGACAGATAGAGTTCCAGGCTTCCAGGCTATAAAATAAGCTACCCTATATTTTATCCTGAAAATTCACGTATTTTCGTTGGTGTGAATTCAACCTAACAAACTAACCAATGAAGCACTTGAAATTAATTCTGTTCCTAATTATTATTTTCAACTTTGGACATTCAGTCATGGCGCAGATTTCTGTTTCTGCAAAAGGTATTACCGACCTGCCACATCCCCGAATTTTACTCCTGAAAGGTGAAGAAAATCAAATTAAAATAGCGGTTGCTGAAAATCCGATCTGGAAGAAAATGCACGAAACAATCCTGAAGGAATGTGATCAGATCGTAAAGTTGCCACCTGTTGAACGAATCCAGATTGGCCGACGTTTGCTGGATAAATCGCGTGAAGCCTTGCGCCGGATTTTCTTTCTTTCGTATGCCTGGCGAATGACGGGAGAAAGTAAATATTTTGACAGGTGTGAAAAGGAAATGCTTGCAGTTTCGAGATTCAGCGACTGGAATCCGTCGCATTTTCTGGATGTGGCAGAGATGACTATGGCCGTTTCGATTGGTTACGACTGGCTCTACCCGAAATTGTCGGTCGAATCCAGACAAATCATCAGGGAAGCGATTGTCAGCAAAGGCATAAATCCTTCGCTCGACCCTAAGAATAACGGATGGTTGACTGCTGAACACAACTGGAACCAGGTTTGCAATGCGGGAATGACTTTCGGTGCACTTGCAGTTGCCGAAGATTATCCGGAGCTTTCAAAAGGCACGATCGACAAGGCCATTAATTCCATTCCACTAGCCATGAAAGGCTATGAACCCGATGGCGCTTATCCTGAAGGTTGTGGCTATTGGGGCTACGGAACTTCATTTAATGTGATGTTTTTGAGTGCCGTTGAGAAAGTTTTTTCTACTGATTTTGGATTGACCAAAGCACCGGGCTTTCTGCAAACATCTGTTTTTCTTGAAAATATGACAGGAACAACCGGTTCGTGTTACAATTGGGGCGACAGTGGATCAGGTGGAGGTCTGAATCCTGCCATGTTCTGGTTTGCTCAGCGAAACAACGATCTTTCGCAATTGTGGGTTGAGAAAACCTACCTTCAAAAAGAGGACTATGCTTCGTTCACAGATGATCGGTTATTGCCAGCAATTTTGATCTGGGGAAAAGGTCTTAAGCTCGATAAAGTTACAGTGCCAAATTCTAATGCATGGAAAGGACAAGGCGCCAATCCGGTTGCACTGATGCGAACTTCCTGGACTGATCCGAATGCGATTTTCCTTGGCTTCAAAGCTGGTTCTCCATCTGTCAATCATGCCCACATGGATGTTGGTTCGTTCATCATGGAAGCCGATGGCGTTCGCTGGGCTTCCGACTTTGGAATGCAGCAATATGAGTCGCTCGAATCGAAAGGGATTGCTCTTTGGGGTCGAGAACAAGACGCTCAGCGTTGGACGATTTTCAGGCTGAACAACAAAGCCCACAATACATTAACCATTGACGATAAGCTGCAGCAGGTGAAAGGATACGCGCGTATCGACCGGTTTTCGGACAAGCCTGAATTTACCTATGCTATTTCTGATTTGTCATCGGTATATACCGGAGAATTGGAATCGGCCAAACGCGGAGTCGCCATCGTTGATCAGGCTTTTGTTGTTGTCTGCGATGAATTGGTTGCATCGAATAAACCAACAACAGTGCGTTGGACGATGATGACTACTGCAAGTCCTGAATTAGGAGATAAATCCATAAAGCTGACGAAAGACGGGAAAATACTTATTCTACAAGTAAATACTTCGGCATCAGTATCCATGAAAACATGGCCTACCACTCCGACCACCGATTTCGATGCTCCAAATCCAGGTACCACTTTGGTTGGATTTGAACTGGCGTTGGATCCGAACCAAAAGCAGGCCATTCAGGTTTTACTAATTCCCGAAACTGTTGATGCCCAAAAAGTGAAGTTTGAAAAGCCTTTGGGCGAATGGTAGGTATTGAAAACATAAATTCCATCCTTCTTTCGAAGAATGGAATTTCTTTTATTTCTGTGAGGCTGATATTTTTAAAAATTGTTGTTTATTGGCAAAGTGCATGTGGATTAATCTTTTTCCCCAAGTGATTTCAAATACTCTTTTTTGTATGCATCGCCACGGCTAACCAGATATTCAAAACAGATTGAATTGTTTGCAATAGTCATGATGAAAAAAGCAAGATAGGAGCCAATTCTGATGCGGTAGGTATTACTGAATCCTTCCAGTTTTTTACAGTCCGTTAATTCTTCAACCGATGAAGCAATTTTGACCTCATCGATCTTTTTACTGAGAGAAGTCTTATATTTTCCATCCAGTTTTGAAGCTGCCTTTATGAAGGCTTTGGAATATTCGATGTTCATTTCTCAAGCCATTGCTCAAATGCCTTTTGCTCTTCTGCCGTAGCCACTATCTTACCTTCCGGCACAGTCTTTAAAAGCTGAGTGTAAATATCTTCATCACTCATCAATTTTGCTTCAGAAATTAACAGACTTTCAATGTATGATTTTAAGCTTTTACCTTCAGCCGCTGCCAAAATGGATAGATTCCTGAAAGTATCTTCCGGAAGGTCTATTAATTTTCGCTTTAAAGTCGTTGTATTCATTGTAGGTAATTTTTTACAAATATACAATGTATATATAGTATATATTAAAATTCGAACAAAAAATTCCATCCCTCTTTCGACGAATGAAATTTCTTTTATCTCTGTATTTTCCCTTCAATCTCTGCGGTAAAAACTTATTTACGTATTGAGTTGATAGTCGCGAACCAAAAGTTCGGCAGACAAGTTGAGCCGAACTGCCAGATTTCGGATCATCTCAACAGTCAGTTTTCTTTTTTTATTTAAAATTTCAGAGACACGGCTTTTCCCGCCAATTTCAGGAATTAAATCAGCTTGTTTTAATTTCATTTCTTCCATACGGATTTTAATGGCTTCAATGGGGTCGGGTGCATCAATCGAGTAGTGTTGCTTTTCATATTCGTCAACCAAAAGCACCAAAACATCAGCTTCATCGCTTTCTGGTGTTCCAATTGGGGCATCAAAAAAAGCTTCAAGCCTGTTTAATGCAATTGTATAATCTTCTTCTGTTTTAATCAATTTTACATTCATGGGTTTCTGTTTTTAAATGGTGTTTGCATCAACTTTATCGTATTCGGCATGTGTTGCAACGAACCGGATAAAAATCCATTTTTTCTCGAAATTGAATTTTACAATTAGCCTGTGAGCATTTCCTTTGATATTAAATACAACCCGGCTGTCTTTTAAGATACTGGCGCTTGCATACGTTTTAATCACATCATTAGGAGTTTTCCACTCAGACGACATTGCTGTATCGTACCATGTCTTCAGATACTGTTCTGTTTCGGGATGTTTTTCCCAATAAATTCTCAATGTACTTTTTGCAACTATTCTTTCCATACGAAGAAATCTATTTGCAAAAATAATGAAAGTTACCATATCGAGAACTTTTGCTGTTGGAATTATTCAAAAAATCAAAACTCCATCCTCTTTCGAAGAATGGAATCTCTGTTAATTGCAATAATATTCGCAACTCAAGAACCTAAGCTTTCCCTATTGGGGGAACGGGAAGGGGGCTATTCCGCAAAATACTTGTAAAACAACGGTATCGTCCGTATTCCATTAAAAAATTGTTCCAGTGGAAAATTCTCGTTGGGTGAGTGGATGGCATCTGATTCGAGGCCAAAGCCCATCAGAATAGTTTTGATGCCCAGTACCTGCTCAAAGGTGGAAATAATCGGGATACTTCCGCCGCTTCGAACTGGAACAGGCCGTTTGCCATACACATCGATGTAAGCTTTTTCGGCAGCCTGATAGGCCGGAAAGTCAATCGGACAACCGTAACCATAGCCACCATGCAGATAAGTTACCTCTACTTTTACAGTATTTGGTGCGATCTTTTCGAAATGCTCTTTAAACAGAACTTCAATTTTTTTGTGATCCTGATTGGGAACCAACCGGCAGGATATTTTTGCAAAAGCCTTGGATGGCATCACCGTTTTGGCGCCTTCGCCCATGTAGCCGCCCCAAATTCCACAAACATCGAAACTCGGACGGATTCCGGTGCGCTCGTTGGTCGAGTAACCAACTTCTCCGGCTACTTCAGCAATGTCGAGTGCCTTTTTGTAATTCTCCAGATCGAATGGCACTTTGGCCAACATGGCGCGTTCTTCGTCCGAAACTTCCACAACATCGTCGTAAAATCCGGGAATGGTGATACGTCCGTTTTCGTCGGTCATTTGGGCAATCATTTTGGTCAGCACATTAGCCGGGTTGGCTACCGCACCGCCAAATAATCCGGAGTGCAAATCCTTGTTCGGGCCGGTTACTTCCACCTGCCAATAGGCTAGTCCGCGCAGACCAGTAGTAATTGATGGCATATCAGGAGCAATCATCGACGTGTCCGAAACCAGAATGATGTCGGCTTTCAGCATATCTTTGTGCTGTTCGCACCATTTTCCCAGATTGGGCGAACCTATTTCTTCTTCTCCCTCAATCATGAATTTCACGTTGCAAGGCAGTGTGTTGGTTTTTACCATCAGTTCAAAGGCTTTTGCATGCATAAAACTCTGGCCTTTATCATCGTTGGCGCCACGTGCCCAGATTTTTCCGCCACGGATTTCAGGTTCAAATGGCGGCGAAACCCACAAATTCAGCGGATCAACCGGCATCACGTCCATGTGAGCATAAATCAAAACTGTTGGCTTTGCCGGATCAATTATCTTTTCGCCGTAAGTTACCGGATTACCGTCTGATTCGTAAACTTCTGCGCGATCGGCTCCGGCATTCAGCAAGGTTTGTTTCCAGTACTCGGCAGCCCTGTACATTTCGGGTTTGTTGGCAGCAATCGAGCTGATTGACGGAATCTGGATTAGTCCGAACAGTTCGTCCAGAAAGCGGTCTTTGTTTTCTTCAATGTATTTTTCAATGTGTTTCATGGGAGTTAAAAATTAGTTGTCGTTATTTTATTTGTTGTCATTGTTCATTGTAAAAATATCAATTGCCAATGAACTGATTCATGAATTTATTCAGGCCTTTTGATTGAATTGGAATGCCCCCTAAATCCCCCAAACGGGGGACTATTGGTTGTAAAAGACAATATTGGAGGCTCTTTTAAAAGCAAACAATCTGTGTTTTTACCTTCCAAACTCCCTTCCCTATTGGGGAAGGGTTGGGGATGGGGCAGCTATTTTATCACTTTCCTAAATTAAACAGTCGCTCTCACAAATTGTTGCTGGTACTCCCCGGTGTGGTTAAAATTTGATATGTTGTTGAATCCGCACTCGGAACAAAAATAGCGACAAAATGCTTGTCGCATTGATCCCCGCTTCGATACCAGAAAGAACAGTTTCCATCGATCAAAGGAATCCTTGTTTTGGACGATATTGTTGAATTTACTGGCGAGGAAAAATGCCGTGAATTTGTGGTTCCATATTTGGCTCCGATTTTTGCAGCATTCGAAATTAAAATCCGCTTTTATCACAATGATTCGCAAGGATTAATCAGCACACCTTTCCCGAAAGAATTCGGAGTCAATCTGTTTAATTTTAGTTTCGAACATACAATCAACGAAATACCTGACCTGGCCGGATCTGAAAAAAAGGGTATCATTTGGTAGTGCGGTTGCGGAGCTCCGCAGAATGTTCCAACTGAAAATATGCAGGAATATATCGAAACGATTCAATGACTTGAAAACCAATAGTTCAAATACTTGGGCAAACTCCTTTCTTCCCGATTTCAGTATTCGTCCGATTTAGATAGATAGTCCCGCAGATTCTTCTTCAGAAAGTCTTATTTTTGTTCAGCCAAATCACTTAAATATTATCATCAACCATGAAAAATCTTATCCCGGCACTTGCCATTGCCATACTTTTATCAAGCTGTAGTGGCAGCGGTTCAAAAACTTCAGAAAAAGAAAAAAGCATGAGCAAATTTACAGGTGCTAAAGGCGAAGTAAAATTAATGACTCTCGATCCAGGCCATTTTCATGCCGGCCTCATTCAAAAATCGATGTACGAACAGATCGATCCGACTGTTTACGTGTATGCTCCTGAGGGAGATGATGTAAATCAACATCTGGCTCGCATCGAAGGCTTCAACACGCGTGATGAAAGCCCAACGGCATGGATTGAAAAAGTATATGCCGGTGCCGATTACCTCGAAAAAATGCTGGCTTACAAACCGGGTAATGTGATGATGGTTGCCGGAAATAACGCCAAGAAAACCGAATACATTCAGAAGGCCGTTAAGGCTGGATTGAACGTATTTGCCGATAAACCAATGGTAATTACTCCTGAAGCTTTTCCTGTTTTGGAACAGGCTTTCAAAACAGCTGAAGAAAAAGGAGTTTTATTGTACGATATCATGACCGAGCGTCACGAAATCACTTCCATAGTTCAGAAGGAACTATCGCAAATGCCTGAAATTTTTGGCGGTTTGGTTGACGGAACTCCCGAGATGCCTGCGGTTACCAAAGAAAGTGTACACCATTTCTCGAAAATGGTAGCTGGCAGCGCATTGAAACGTCCGGCATGGTTCTTCGATACTGCGCAACAAGGCGAAGGAATTGTTGACGTAACCACTCATCTGGTTGACCTCGTTCAGTGGGGCTGTTTCCCCGAAGTGATCCTGAACAAAACGGATGTGCAGATGATCTCGGCCAAACGTTGGACGACCGATATTTCTCCTGCTCAGTTCGAAAAAGTAACTTCACTGAAAGAATTCCCT
>JBBQMW010000080.1:0-17468 GCA_038329265.1 Bacteroidales bacterium
AAATATGAATCTCGGACAATTTATACTCATGCGACACGAATTGCTGCTTACACTGGCTGCAATAATCGTTTTAATCGCAGAAGTTTCGACCAGCGAAAAAAACAAAACCCGCATCATTCCGTTTGTTCTCGGACTTTTTGCCTTGATAACCATTATAGGATTTATTCCCGGACAAGAAGGAACACTGTTTGGCGGATCGTATCAATCGAGCCAACTAACCATGTTTATGAAAAATGTTCTAAACCTGGCTGTTTTGATTGTCTTTCTTCAAGCTGAAGGATGGCTTCGGAAACCTGAAAATGTTGACAAAATCAGTGAATATTTTATCCTGACAATTTCCACTCTGATCGGGATGAATTTTATGATTTCAGCCGGCGACTTCCTGATTTTTTACATCGGACTTGAAACAGCTACCATTCCAATTGCCGGCTTGGCCGCCTTTGATAAGATGAAAAGCCAATCAGCTGAAGCAGGTATCAAATTAATTCTTTCATCAGCGCTGTCTTCAGGAATACTTTTATTTGGTCTCTCGATGATTTACGGTGCAACCGGTTCGATCTATTTTGCTGATATCGCAACCAAAGTTACACCAAATGCATTAATCGCACTTGGATTTGTCTTTTTTGTGAGCGGAATGGGATTCAAAATATCGCTGGTGCCATTCCATTTTTGGACTGCCGACGTTTACGAAGGCGCCCCAATCAATGTCACCTCTTATCTTTCTGTGGTTTCGAAAGGTGCAGCAGCTTTTATTTTCACCATTGTTCTGTTCACTGTTTTCAAAAATATTGTGGAAATGTGGAAACCACTGATTTATGCTCTGGCTGTATTAACCATGACTATTGGTAACCTGTTTGCCTTGCGCCAGAACAATATCAAGCGATTTCTGGCCTTTTCGTCCATTGCGCAGGCTGGTTTTATTCTGTTGGGTATTTTGAACGCTGGCGAGTTGGGAATGACTTCGATCGTTTATTTCGTGCTCGTTTATGTGTTCACCAACCTTGGAGCATTCGGGGTTGTAGCTGCAATTCACAATGCAACAGGTGTTGAAACCATTTCAGGATACAAAGGCCTTTACCAGACCAATCCAAAACTCAGTTTACTAATGACGATTTCGCTGTTTTCATTGGCTGGAATTCCACCAATCGCAGGTTTCTTCGGAAAATTCTTTCTGTTTACAGCTGCCGCCGGAAGCGGATATTTTATTCTGGTTTTGATCGCCGTTTTGAATGCAACTATCTCACTTTATTATTATTTGTTGGTGATAAAAGCCATGTGGATAGAAAAAAGTGAAAATCCCATTCCGACTTTCCGCAGTTCGAACGCGATGCGTATTGCTTTGGTAGCCTGTGTTACTGGTGTTATGGTGATTGGATTTACAAGTGGAGTCTTCGAATATATCCGCAGCATCAGCAAATTATTTCTAAACTGAGGAATAGTTTAAAGTTTGAAGTTCAAAGTTCAAAGTTAAAATACTGCATGAAAGCAGATTAAGTAAATTATTTTTCGTCATTCTGTGGTTTAAACGACACTAATAGAAATAAAATGGCTCTCAATAAAGGAAAACATTTGGTTGAAGAAATTGATGGAACCCGCTGCTCGGTGGTTGAAAAAGGAGTTTCAGCAGATCGTTGTGCGTTTCTAAAAAACTTACTTGAATTGAACAAATATACTGTGAAAGTAACGGCTGAACCCGAAGCAGAAACATTTAAGATTGGAGTAACCGATTTACTTTTTAATCCGGTAATTGACGTTTATAAACGCAGTTTAAAAAGCTCTTCAGGAAAGAGGATAACTCCAGCATATTGGCTTCAGGAATCAACCAAAGAAACCGAAGCTGAGGTAAATTACTGGGATTTCAAGAATAACTGATTCAAATCTTGACAAAATTATTCTATTTGGTGTTAACTGAAACAATGCTTTGAATTCGCGTCGACCTATTTCAGTCTGTTTTCGGAATTTTGCAAGGCGGTTTTCAATTGATTTTATAAGATCGTCGTTATTAAAAGGTTTGACGAACTTTACTACAACATACTTTCAGTTTTACTAAGACCAGTTTCACATGGTATAATAATTTTAAAACTGGTTCCTTGTCCAACAATGCTGGACTGATAAATCTTACCTCCCAAATAGTCGGTTAACGAACTTACGATAGCTAATCCTAATCCATAACCTGGTATTCGTCTGGCATTTGCTGCGCGGTGGAAGGGATTGAAAACCAAGTCTGTTTCTTCCTCCGGAATTCCGATACCAGAATCTTGTATTTTAATGATAAATTCATGACTGGTTGTTTTAAGGAAAAGATTTACTTCTCCACTCGAAAATTTAAGAGCATTGGTGCACAGATTGAGCAGTATTTGCTTTATAAGCATTGGATCAGAGTATATCTCAGAAAGCGGTGTCGACAAGTGAACAGAAATCCTTTTATAATTCAAATTTTGTTTTTCGAGCTCAACATTAACTTGTTGTAACAGGTTTTTTTGTTTTAAAAGTGAAAAACTTGGTATAATCTGAGATTTAGCTGCCTTGTTAATTAGCTGAATATTATCCAGAAAAGCAACAATACTCTCAATCGATTCTTCACACATTGAAATGCTTTCATCCTTTATATCCGGCTCCATATCAGAGCTAAACTCTTTAATAAATTGAATATTGGACTTCAGAATCGCAACAGGCGTGCGAAGTTCATGTGAGATACTGCTAATAATTTGCTGATATTCTATACTCCCGGCACGACGACGGTGGATGAGCTTTAAAACACCGGTCTCTATGGCTTGATTATTTTTATCAGTCATAATCTTAATCTAATGGATTATTACTTTTGTGCCCTTTTCCGCTCAACGCCTCTATTTCGTGACTTTACTTTTCGTGGTTTACGTTCGCCCGGACCGCCCAGATTCACTTTTTTATTTTTGTCTTTTTTCTCATGAAAAGCTCCCTGCGACTCGGCAATTCCTTTTGGTTTTCCGATGTAATCTTTATCGAATAAAACAGGTCTTTCTTCATCCGTAAATACATTCGAAATTTTTAGTCCTTCAGGAAGTGGTTTCTCTTCAATAATCCTGTTCATGAATTGTTCGATTTCAGCAAAATGTTTCATTTCCGGCTCGTTCACAAAAGTCAGGGCAATTCCGGCTTTTTCTGCCCGTCCTGTGCGACCAATACGGTGAATGTAATCCTCCGGAATATCAGGAACATCAAAATTGATAACATGCGAAATATCGGCGATGTCTAATCCTCTCGATGCAACATCGGTTGCAATTAGCATTCTTGAAGTTCCATCTTTAAATCGCTGGAGCGAATTAATCCGGAGATTTTGTGATTTATTTGAATGTAATACTCCAATCTGATCAGGAAATTTGGGATCAATCAGATCGAATACCCGATCAGCAAGCTGTTTACTTGCCACAAAGATTAAAACCCTTTCAAAATCCACAGAGTTTGTCAATAATTCCTCGAGTAGATTTACTTTTGTGAAAAAATTCGGAACTGAATAAAAATATTGTGTAATCTTTTCCAGTGGAGTTCGCTGATTTTCGATTTCGATGGTGATTGGTTCGTAGAAATAAGTGTCTATCAGCATGGCCACTTCGTCAGTCAGGGTTGCCGAAAACATGAGGTTTTGCCTTTTTTGAGGCAGACTTTCCATAAAGTTCATCAATTGCGGACGGAAACCCAGGTTCAGCATTTCATCCACCTCGTCGATTACCAATTTCTGGATAGATTTCATGCGTAAAACACCGGTCATTACCAGATCAACCAAACGACCTGGAGTGGCAACCAGAATGTCCATTCCATTGAAAACTATTTGTCGCTGAGTGTTAATATTCGTTCCTCCATAAACGCCAATCACCTTTAAATTCATATACTTGGTGAGCTTCTCAACTTCTCCAACCACCTGTAAAACCAACTCACGGGTTGGTACTACCACTAATATCCTCGGATGTTTTGTTTCTGTATATTTTAATTGCCTTAAAAGAGGCAGCAAATAAGCAAAAGTTTTGCCGGTACCAGTTTGGGCAATTCCAATCGCATCGCGACCCGATAGAATAACCGGATAAGCCTTTTCCTGAATGGGTGTAGGATTTACAAAACCCAGATCATTCAAGGCATTCAGTAGCGGAGTATTTAAATTTAATTCAAGAAAAGTCACAAATCTGAGTTTTAATTTGCTGTAAAGGTAATCCGAAAAAGTTAACAGTCACAGTTTTCAGTCTCAAGAACCTCGAACAACTGAGACTGAGCACTGAGAGTGTTTACTTATCACTTTCTATCTTCGTCGCGAATTTGAACCCGACGAATTTTACCGCTGATGGTTTTTGGTAATTCGCTTACAAATTCAATGATTCGCGGATATTTATATGGGACAGTAACTTTTTTTACATGTTCCTGAAGTTCTTTAGCGAGTTCGTCGCTGGCCTGATAGCTTTTCGACAAAATAATGGTTGCTTTCACTACTTGTCCACGATCAGGATCAGGAACAGCGGTAATTGCACATTCCATTACTGCCGGATGCTCCATCAATGCACTTTCAACTTCAAATGATCCAATCCGGTAGCCAGAGCTTTTGATCACATCATCGACAACCAAATAAATTTGATAGCCCGGCGACGGTTTGCCCATAGAACCTGGTTTTGGTTCCATCCACGAATAAGTTGCCAGAGCCACTGTACATTCGGTCTGTCCATACCCTTCCATGAGTATTATTCCGGTAGCTTCCAGAAATTGAGGATACACTTCCGGATTGAGCGTTTCTCCTGCAACTTCGCAGTATTTCAATGCCTTTAAATCAAATTTGATCAGGTCTTCGAAAAATGAATAGATTATTAAAAAATATGAATATCCGATTGCATACCTAAGTTATCCTTTGCCTGATCACAAAAAAAAAGGATGGCCCCAACCATCCTTTTCTAACCTAACCAAACCTATTCTATGAAAAAAAACTACTTTGTATTTGTCTTACGACTAACAACACAACAAAGATACATTCGAAAAACGTTAACAGCTATAAACGATCGTTAAGGATTGTTAAGATTTTGGTATTTTTTCAAATAATCCAGTTTCTTCAGCTTATACGAATTATATCACCAACGGACTACAAACAGTAAATTACAACCATTTGATTCTTTCGTTTTTTTTTATGCCCGGAAATTATCAGGATGATTAAAATAGATTATTGAATTCTAAAAAAATGAACTATTTTTACAGGCCAAATAAAATTTAACAGATTACAAATCAACAATTATAAATTAATTCTCTATGACAAAGTACGTTTATACGTTTGGAAACGGTGCAGCCGAAGGAAAAGCTGACATGAAAAACCTGCTTGGAGGTAAAGGTGCAAACCTTGCAGAAATGAACCGTATTGGAGTTCCAGTTCCTGCCGGATTCACAATTACTACTGAAGTTTGTACTGAATACAATGCACTTGGTAAAGACGCTGTAGTTACGATGCTTAAAACAGATGTTGAAGCAGCTATGATTAAAACCGAAAAAATAATGAATGCCAAATTCGGTTCTAATGGTGAGTCATTTCCGCTTTTATTGTCAGTTCGTTCAGGTGCAAGAGCATCAATGCCCGGTATGATGAATACCATTTTGAATCTGGGAATGAACGACGATACCGTGAAGATTGTCGCTGAACAATCAGGTAATGAAAAATTTGCATATGATTCATATCGTAGGTTTATTCAAATGTATGGCGATGTTGTAATGGAAGTGGCTGCCGAAGAAGGCGAACATGATCCGTTTGAACAAGTTCTTGATCGAATAAAAGATACCAAGGGATACGCGTCTGATACTGATTTTACTGCTGAAGACCTGAAAGAAATTGTCGAAGAATTTAAAGCAGTGGTTCGCACCAAAGCCGGTAAAGATTTCCCCACAAACCCATGGGAACAACTTTGGGGTGCTGTTTGTGCAGTATTCGATTCATGGAACACCGAAAGAGCTATTCTCTACCGTAAAATGGAAAAAATTCCTAACGAATGGGGAACCGCTGTAAATGTTCAGGCCATGGTCTATGGCAACATGGGCGATAATTCAGCTACTGGTGTTTGTTTCTCACGCGATGCTGCTACTGGTGAAGATATTTTTAATGGAGAATATCTGATCAATGCGCAGGGCGAAGATGTGGTTTCAGGTGTTCGTACTCCGCAGGAAATTACCTTTGAAGGTTCAAAAAGATGGGCAGAACGTGCCGGAATGTCTGAAGCTGATCGGGTATCAAAATATCCTTCACTTGAAGAGACAATGCCTGCTGTTTATGCCGACCTGAATGCAGTTCAGACTAAACTTGAAAATCACTACAAAGATATGCAGGATATGGAGTTCACCATTCAGGATGGTAAACTTTGGATGTTGCAAACCCGTAACGGAAAACGTACCGGTGCTGCCATGGTTCGCATGGCTGTTGAAATGGCTGAGCAAGGTTTGATTGACGAAAAAACAGCTATTTTACGTCAGGAACCAAACAAACTGGATGAATTACTTCACCCGGTTTTCGAAAAATCAGCAAAAGCATCGGCAACCGTATTGTCAAAAGGTTTACCAGCCTCACCGGGAGCTGCAACCGGAAAAGTTGTATTTACAGCTACCGATGCAGAAGAATGGGTTGCCAGAGGCGAAAAAGTAATTCTTGTAAGAAGGGAAACTTCTCCTGAAGATTTAAAAGGAATGTACGCTGCTGAAGGTATTTTGACCGAACGTGGTGGTATGACCTCACACGCAGCAGTTGTGGCGCGTGGTATGGGAAAATGTTGTATTTCGAGTGCTGCTGGCATTTCGGTTTCGCATACTTCGCTCACAATAAAAGGTAGAGTATTTAAACAAGGCGAATTTATTTCATTGGATGGATCAACAGGTATCGTATACGATGGAAAGGTTGCTACAATCACTCCAAAATTAGATGGTGATTTCGGTAAATTAATGGTCATTGCAGACAAACACACTAAAATGTCTGTCAGAACAAATGCCGACACTCCAAACGATGCAAAATTGGCACGGGAATTTGGTGCAAAAGGAATTGGCCTTTGCCGCACAGAACACATGTTCTTTGAAGGCGATCGCATTAAAGCCATGCGTGAAATGATTTTGGCTGATGATGTTGCCGGACGCGAAAAAGCTTTGGAAAAACTGTTACCCATGCAGCGCAGCGACTTCGAAGGAATTTTCGAAGCCATGGCAGGTTACGGTGTGACCATTCGTTTACTCGATCCGCCATTGCACGAATTTGTTCCTCACGAAGAAGCCAACCAACTCGAAATGGCCAAAGAAATGGGTATTTCGGTTGACGAGATCAAACAAAAAGTAGATGGTTTGCACGAATTCAACCCGATGTTGGGACACCGCGGCTGCCGTTTGGGAATCACTTACCCTGAAATTACAGCCATGCAGGCCCGCGCAATCATCGAAGCGGCCATGAACCTGAAAGCTAAAGGCATTGATGCCCGTCCGGAAATTATGGTTCCATTGGTTGGTACTGTTGCTGAATTAGTCAACCAAACGACCATCATCCGCGCAACTGCTGAAAAAGTTTTTGCTGAAAAAGGCGACCGCATCGACTACCAGGTAGGTACCATGATCGAAATTCCTCGTGCTGCTTTAACTGCTGACCACATTGCAGCCGAAGCCGAATTTTTCTCTTTCGGAACCAACGATTTAACCCAGATGACTTTGGGTTACTCGCGCGACGATGCCGGTAAATTCTTACCTGATTATCTGAACCGTGGCATCCTGAAACAGGATCCGTTCCAGGTGATCGACCAAAATGGTGTGGGACTTTTGATGGAAATTGGTGTAACCCGTGGCCGTCAGACTAAACCAAACCTGAAAATTGGTATTTGCGGCGAACATGGCGGCGAACCAAGTTCTGTAGAATTCTGCGACAAATTAGGAATGAACTACGTAAGTTGTTCACCTTACCGCGTTCCAATCGCACGGTTAGCTGCAGCACAAGCAAATATCAAACACAGCAAATAACAAGTCCTCAGGTCGAAGCACGTAAGGGGAACCCTTCGTGACTACCCGAAGATTTGATGACAAATAGAAAGGGAATGATCCGAAAGGGTTGTTCCCTTTTGTTTTTGATTGCCTGAAAAAATCCCTTTTTTGAACATTGGAGATAGTAGTTTTTGTGTCAAACTAAGCATAAAATATTCTGTAAAATTATTTTAATTGCTTGTTTAAATATCATAACTTTGAAAGAAGTAACCTATAAATATTGTCGTCATGAAAACGCTAATTCTAAGTTGTATTTTGCTTACATCGGTGATCAATTTGTTGGGAAACGGGTATAATCAGTTAACGGTTGGTGATCCGAGAAACTCCTGGTGGACAAATCAGGGAACGATTGATGAGGCATCCTTAACCGTTAAACCCAAAGGACTATTCATGGAATATGGTCTCAGCCTGACGTTCTCTTCCAAAGGATCAAACTGGACAAAAGCAACCGATACTGTTGAAGTGGCCTTGAAGTTTGAGCTTCCGGAGAATGCAATCATTAGCGACTCCTGGTTGTGGATTGAAGATGAAATTGTTCGGGCTAAGATATTGGACAGATGGAGCGCCACTGCAACTTATGAGAATATCGTACGGCGAAGACGCGATCCCTCAATTATCCTGAAACAGACGGCAACTCAATATGAACTGCGGGTTTTTCCAATGGCCGGAAATCAAACCCGGAAAGTGAAAATTACCTACCTCATGCCTGCAACATGGAATAAAAGCAATGTTATTTCGGCACTCCCTACCGAAATTATCAATACATCCTTCACAAAACCGACGATTTTTCCGGTGCTCACATGGACTGATGCCACTTGGGTTAATCCTCAGATCATAAATAATCCTGAAATAGCCTTTGCAGCCAAAAGCGACACTATAAATGGCGATCATTTCGAGGCAAATATTCCCGCTTCAAAATATGCCCAAAATCTCGCTATCGGATTCGATTCGCCGCTCGAAAACGGTTTATACCTCTCCGAAATTCAACAGGGCGATGAAGGGATTTATCAGCTGGCTATATTTCCCGATCAGCTTTTTGATGCCAAGGTAATCAAGAAGGCTGCTTTTCTGATCGACTATGATGAATCAAACACCACCGTCAGTTCAATGGAGCTTTTGAACACTGTGAAAAATGAAATGTTGTTGAATTTAAGCAGTAAGGATTCATTCAATATTTTGTGCTCAAATCTGGCGGTAACCCAATACAGCAACCATTGGGTGGCTGCATCAAAAGAAAACATTGAAGAAGCTTTTAGCAGCTTAAATAATCCATTATCGGGTTACAGCAACCTGAGTACGCTTTTGGTAAGAGGGATTGAATTTGTTAAACGAAATGGCTATGACGGGAAAATAATCCTGATATCTGATGCCGATCAATACGGAGATCTTCAAGTCGCGAACAAGCTATCGAATGACCTGATGAAATTGATGAATCCCAAAATACCGATTCACATTTCAGATTACCAAACCATCAATTTTCAGTATTATAGCTGGAATGGACAAATGTACTTTGGCAACGAGTATTTCTATTCCACTTTAACAAGAATGACCCTGGGTTCTTATCACGCCGTACGAAATAATCTAAGTATTTCTGAAGCTGTTTCTTCGTCGTTTAAATACCTGGGCGGCGCAATTAACTCATTCGACCTCCATACCAGTTTAAAAAACGGCTTTTGTCACAGCCGGTATACCATGCCCGACGGTGGCAATACCGCTTATGTTGACGAAGCCATCCTTCAGGTCGGTAAATTTAAAGGTGAATTCCCATTCCTGATCGAAATTTCGGGTGAGTACAACAATAAAATATTCTCAAATGTATTGGAAGTAGAAAAACCGGTCAGTATTAACGATACGATTTCTGAAACAATGTGGACCGGCCAGTACATCAAAAAGCTTGAATCGGGAAACCAAAGCAATGATAACATTAACGAAATTGTGCTTTCAAGTATAGACATGCGGATTTTATCCAAATACACTTCGTTTTTATGCGTGGAAGATACCAACATGATATGCAATAATTGTGTGCCTCGGGAAGTATTTATCACCACCGGCAAAGAGGTAATCAACAATCAGGATCCGATAATCGTTTATCCAAATCCTTTTAACGAAAAGCTTTCCATTGAAATCACATGCTCCGATCCTGATGAGGTTAAAGGGATATCGATCGTTGATGTGACCGGTTCGGTGATCCATGAGTTTTCAGCAAATGAATTCCGGAAAGGAAAGAATGTGATTTTTTGGAATGGCAGGTCGGCCAGCGGAGAACGGGTAAAAGCGGGAGTTTATCTGCTCGTGTATAAAACATCAGGATACTCAAAGACCATCAAAATATTACGGAAATAAACAGGCAGAACCCAGTCAGGGCAATTTCAATTACTGGACTTATGCCGAACCCTAATGAGCATAGAATATTTTAAGCTATACCGACGGAGAACAAAAAGCATTTATTGAGTGGATCTATTCAGCAAAAAACTGAAAAGACGAAAGTTTAAAGAATAGCCCGAACACTTAACAAACTTGTCAAACATCAAAAGTATGCCGACAAATAAATATGCGGCTACAAAGAATTTAAAAATGCAACTTTCCAGAAAGATATTTGCTTCTAGTTCAACAACGATGAACTGCAAATGTATTTGGGGTTGGGATTATAAATAAACAGGCAGGTTCCACCTTTAATGCTTTCAATGATCGGCTTATTTAAATCAGGCGGAAGAGCCGGACAACCTAAACTACGTCCAAGCCGTCCATATTTTTTGATGAAATTTTCAGTGGCATAATCAGCGCCATGAATGATGATTGCACGTTTTTCGGCATGATCGTTAAAGCCTTTTTCAACTCCGTTAATCAGCAGTGCGAATCCGGTATGCGAACCAATAAATGGATTTTCGGTGACATAAAAACCCAAACTACTTTTTAAAGAACCTTCCTCGTTCGAAAACGAACGGGCATACTCTTCACCGGTGTTCCGCCCATGAGCCACATAGGTATTATAAAGCAGTTTCTTATTCTTGAGATCAATCACATAAAGCCGTTTTTGATTGCTCGACTGCGAATAATCGGCAATGGTCAGGATATTTGGATTTTTTATTTTCCCATCGGTATCAAGTTTTTTTAAACCTTTTATCGCCAAATCGAATACATCTCTCGCCAATCCAGAATCTACCAAACTTACTGAGGTATAGACATCTTCGTTCATTCCCACTACTGAAATTGGATCAGAGACCCATGCGTGATTTACAGCAGGAGTCAGTAGGAATATCAAATAGATTATTGCTTTTCTCATTCGGGTAAAGATACTTTAATTTATTAGATCCTTACTTTTAGGTGTTTTAATCGAATTTTTTAATCATGACCATAATATAATTAATAAGAGATACTTTTTTCTTCTTACATTGAAAAACAACTTAATCTCAAAGCAATTTGTTCATTAATAACGGTTGGATTTCTTAAAACCCAAATGGATGCTACGATTGGCTAAGTGAAAAGAAGGATAAAAAGAAGCCGGAGAAAATAAAAGACAAATAAATTGATAAAACAGATCAAACTGTAACCACCGCATGATTGTCATTAAAGGCATCCGTGGAGCAGGAAAGAAATCTTTAATGCTGAAGCATTTAAAGTTTGATTTTGGACTGCCTCCAATGCACTTTATATCACAGCTGACCATACCCTACTGGAGACGGCAAATGATTGGTATAAACAAGAATCAAAGTTAAAGAAGATTAAATCTACTTTTTATTGTGTCATAATTGAGAAAAAATCGATCATAAAAAAAGGATGGCCTCTGCCATCCTTTTCTAACCTAACCAAACCTATTCTATGAAAAAAAACTAAACTCTCTTTGTTGTTTTGTATGACACAAAGATATATTCTGATTGTGTTAACACTTATAAATCAAAGTTAAAGAAAACTAAAATTAATTTTCTCTAATCTCCAACCCAAACAGTAACAATTGGACGATCAAATTTGTATTCATCACTTACGGCCGATTACACTTTGCTTTGTATTTATTATTTCAAAACAAATGTTATTCAGGTGAATAGAGAACCAATAGGTCTATAAATACAAGACCATTTCTGAAAGGTTGAATCATTCAAATATTTGTTCACAACAAGGAATTGTAACCTTCCGTATGGGGTTGAACGATTTACCTAACTCGCAAACGATAAAAAGGTACATTCTCAGAGTTTCTGATTCAACGACCAATAATTTTTTTAACTTTAACCATCGACTGATCAGGTTTAAAAGCAGATATTCGATTTTTACGCATGAAAATGTATTTGACGCATTACCCACAGTAGGATTGAGTCAATATTGATGATTAAGTTTTAACCCTAACTCAAACATTGTTTATGAATATTCAACCTTTAATTTCTAAAATAATACGTCTTTCAATCCAACGCCAAATCATTGTTTTTATCACAGTTATCTTGTTCTTTGAGTTTTTCATCATGCTGGTTATGCATTACTTTCCTCCATTACCAGCCATAGTTGAGGCACTGGTTGACTGTGTCATTTTAACAATTCTAATTACACCTATAATTTATTTTCTGGCAGTTCGCCCTACAAACGAATACCAAAGACAGAAGAAACAGGCTGAGGAAGCCTTGAAGCAAAGCGAAGAAAGGTATCGGAACATTGTTGAAACATCATACGAAGGAATTGTAATTGGCAGCCCTCAGGGTGAAATCCTATTTGCCAATAAAAGGTTTTCAGAAATGTTGGGTTATCAACTCAAAGAAATCATAGGTCGTACAGACACTGATTTTATGTATGATGACCAGACCCATTCAGCGGAGGAAAAAAGAAAAGATTTGAAACAAGGGAAAAATGTAATGAATGAATTTAGATTTCGTCGCAAAGACGGATCTTTATTACTGACCCTGTACAATTCTTCACCCATTTTCGATAAAAATGGAGAACATACCAGTAATCTCGCAATGCATATCGACATCACCGAACGAAAGAGAGCGGAAGAAACACTAAGACTACAAGAGGAGCAACGAAAAACCATTATCCAGACGGCAATGGATGGCTTTTGGATTGTTGATTTAAAAGGCCGGTTAAATGAAGTGAATGAAACTTACTGCATGATGAGCGGCTATACGGCTGCAGAATTAATGACTATTAATATTACTGATTTGGAAGATAGAGAAGATGTTAGAGATACGGGCATTCACATTCAAAAGATTACAGAGCAAGGAGAAGATCGTTTTGAGACCCGACACCGTCGTAAAGACGGAAGTGTTTTTGATGTTGAAATCAGTGCGCAGTACCGACCGATTGGTGAAGGACAATTGGTAGTTTTTCTGCACGACATCACCAAACGAAAGAGAGCGGAAGAAAGTTTGCGCCAAAGCGAGGCACGTTATAAATCGCTGTTTGAAAGTAATAATTCGGTGATGCTTTTAATAGACCCTGCCACAGGTGAAATTAAAGATGCCAATCCGGCGGCAAGCAGATTTTATGGATGGTCAATGGAAGAATTATGTCGCAAAAATATTTCTGAAATAAATCTACTATCGCCTGAATTAGTGAAATTGGAAATGGAAATGGCAAAAGGCGAAAAGCGAAATCATTTCTTTTTCAGACATCGGATTGCTAATGGTGAAATACGCGATGTAGAGCTATTTTCAGGTCCAATAAAATTTGGAGATTCAACTTTGCTTTATTCTATTGTACATGATATTACCGAGCGTATTCAAGTTGAAAACGCTTTAAAAGAAAGTGAACTGAAATTCAGGAAATACATTGATTTTGCCCCTCATGGAGTTTTTGTAGCCAATGAATTTGGCGAATATATAGATGTCAATGCTGCCGCTTGCAATATGACTAATTACAGCAAAGAAGAACTTCTTTCGATGAAATTCATCGACTTTGTTCCTGAAAAATCTATTGCGCTTGCGGTCAGTCATTTTAATCGTGTTGTCCGTGAAGGTTTTGCTTCAGAAGAAATTCCTTATCTGAAAAAAGATGGTTCTCAAGGATTTTGGGTGGTTGATGCGGTTAAGATTTCAGATAAAAGGTTACTCGGTTTTACAATGGATACCACTGAACGGAAATTATCAGAAATAAAATTGATTGAAAAAGACCGGTTGGTGCGCGAATCACAATCGGCTGCTCACATTGGAAGCTATTCTACTAATCTGGTTACAAAAAAATGGCAGGCTTCAGAAGAAATATACCGGATTTTTGGTATCGATGAAACTTACCCACATACGCTGGACGGATGGATTGATCGGGTTCATCCTGATTTTCGGGAAGAATTGGTGAATGATCTTTTAAATACTGAAATTGGGAAAAATAGTTTTGATCATGAATATAAAATTATCCGGATCAATGACGGACAGGAGCGATGGGTTCATGGAATCGGTAAATTTGAATTTGATGAACAATTCAAATCAGTTGGGTTAATTGGCACTATTCAGGAAATAACTGAACGTAAGGAAAAAGAAGAAAAGCTAAATAAATTAAATAAAACGCTCACCGCGCTTAGTAAGAGTAGCCAGGCAATGATCTATTCGGAGGATGAAACCAAATTAATGAATCAAGTTTGCCAGATAATTGTTGAAGACTGCGGGTTTGCGATGGTTTGGATAGGTCTGGCTGAAAATGATACTTCAAAAAGTGTCAGGCCTGTTGCCAGCGCCGGATTTGAAGATGGATATCTCGAAACCCTGAATATATCATGGGATGATAACATACAGGGTAGAGGTCCGACCGGCTCCGCCATCCGAACGGGTTCAATCCGTATGTGCAGGGATATGGTTAATGATCCGGACTTTGAACCCTGGCGCGAAGAAGCATTGAAGCGTGGGTATGCTTCCTCCATCGTTTTTCCGCTCATGTCGGAAAATAAAACATTTGGAGCAGTTGCAATTTATTCAAAAGATTCAGTACCCTTTGATCCCGAGGAGATGCAATTGCTCTCAGAGATTGCTGGTGATTTGTCACATGGAATTACATCAATCAGGTTGAAGAGGGAGAAGCAATGGGCAGAAGAAGTACTAAGCAAAGCCAACGATGCTCTTGAAGACTTGGTAAAAGATCGAAATATGGCTCTGCAAGAATCGAATGACCATTTGATAATGGAAATTGAAATTCGTAAAACACACGAACTGCTGATAAAAAAGGCCGAAGTAAAATATCGTACTGTGGCTGACTTTACCTATAACTGGGAAACATGGATGAACACTGACGGATTATTCATCTATGTATCTCCTTCGTGCCAACGTATATCGGGCTACACCGTTTATGAATTTATGAATGACCCCGCTTTATTTGTCAATATCGTTCATCCTGAAGATCGAGACCTTGTTGTACAGCTATTTGATAACGAGAAAAAAATTGAATCAAAAATTTGGTCAATGGATTTTCGTATCATAAACCGAAATGGTGATGAACGTTGGATTGGACATTATTGCCAGCCTGTTTTTGATTCAAATGGACAATTTCTTGGCCAACGCGGAAGTAATCGTGATATTACTGAATTAAAAAATGCTGAAAAGGTATTGGTCGATTCACAAAGACATTTGCGCCAACTGACTCAACGTTTGGATGCCATTGCAGAAGAAGAACGAACCCGGATTGCCCGTGAAATTCATGACGAACTGGGGCATTTACTTACCGCTTTGAAATACGATATGGATAGTTTAACAAATAATTCGGATTTAACTGCAGAACTAGCAAAAACTGAAATGGAGTCAATGATCAGTATGATTGATGCCTTGATTGATTCAGTCAGAAAAATAGCCACCGATTTGAGACCCGGAATTCTCGATCATCTGGGTCTTTTCCCTGCGCTCGAATGGAAAATCAAAGAATTCCAGAAGAGGACAAAAATATGCACACATTTTAAATTGGATGAACCAGGCATCACTTTCGATGAAAATGAAACTACAATTATATATCGTATCAATCAGGAGATATTTACCAATGTTGCAAGGCATTCCAAAGCATCAAAACTTTGGCTTACAATAGGTAAAAAGGATGATTGGTTTATTCTATCGGTTAAGGACGATGGAATTGGTTTTGAGTTGAAGGATAACCTGCAAAAAGGTTCATTGGGATTGATGGGCATGCGCGAACGGGCTTTGTCAATCGGAGGTGAAATACAAATCGAAAGTTCGCCGGGAAAAGGAACAACAGTCAATTTCTTGTTCAGAAGAAATTAAATACTACATTTAGAAAGAAATGCCAAACAATCTATTCAATGGATAAAACCGGATTAAAAATACTTGTTGCCGACGATCATAGTGTGGTAAGAAACGGTATTATAAAGTCCTTGGCAACTAATTTTCAGGATGCCGGATTTGGAGAAGCAGGCAATGCTTCGGATGTGATGCGTATGGTTCATGAGAGTAAATGGGATTTGGTAATTCTCGATATCAATATGCCTGGCCGCAGCGGAATGGATGTTTTAAAAGAAATCAAGGAAAGTTATCCGAAGACATCGGTTATCATTTTTAGCATGTATCCTGAAGATCAGTTTGCCGTCCGGTCGATCAAGGCTGGCGCTGCTGCCTATCTGACGAAGGACATATCTTCACAGGAGCTCGAAAAAGCGATACGAATAATACTTCGGGGTGAACGGTACTTCTCACCCACTGTTGCCGAATTAATCACCAACGAACTAATGGATGGTCACAATAAACCAGCCCACGAAATATTGTCAGACCGCGAGCATCAGGTATTCCTGTTCATTGCCAGCGGAAAAAATGTTTCAGACATTGCCCGTGAATTAAGCCTTAGTGTAAAAACCATCAGCGTTTACCGGTCGATCATCCTAAAAAAAATGAACCTGAAAAATAACGCGGAGATTACACATTACGCGTTTAAGCACAATCTGGTGTTATAAAACTGTAATTTTTTGTCCTGAAAGTTGAGACAAAACATTTAATCCGGGTGCTACCTCCATCCTCAAATTTCATCGTTTCAATATAGGACAAACTCCTATCTTCCGAAGTAATTAAATTCTTAGTCTTTCGGGTAAATACTTCCTATTTCACAATTGGAATTTCTCCTATTTCCCTGATTTGATGGGTTCTTTACGTTTGATAATAGAAAATCAACCAATTTTTTCATTATCAAAATACTTCTTGCATGAAGGTCCTGATTGTTGATGACAGCCATTTATTACAGACCAGACTCAAAGACGCGTTAAGAAAAGTTGACGTAAACATGATCATATCTCAAGCGGTTAACTGCAAAGAAGCCCTTGAATTATTTCCCCATTTTTCTCCTGATAAAGTTGTTCTTGATATTTCCCTTCCTGATGGCAGTGGCATTAATCTGCTTCAGGAATTTAAGAAGAATGATCCTGCTGCAAAAGTGATCATGTTTACCAATTTCCCTTCCGCTGAATTTAAAAAGCGCTGTTTCGAGTTGGGAGCTGACGGCTTTTTTGAAAAATCAAACATCCACGGCTTAATGGAAAACATTGGCCTTCAATATAAAATCTCAAATAA
>JBBQMW010000081.1:0-16954 GCA_038329265.1 Bacteroidales bacterium
CGCATAACTTTAACGTAGATGTGAGCAGTGTCCCGGAAGGAATTTACCTCATAACACTTTATTCAAACAAGGGCATCCAGACGCAACGTTTTATTGTTGCGCGGTAAAAGATTGGTTTCTTTAATTATTACAAATGAACCTACAATTTGGAAATTATTATACCTACATACCCCTTCGTTTGAGCGATAGCGGTAACGAGTTGTTGGTTTTGCCTTTGTAACGCTATGGTAAAGAAGCTGCCCGCAAGGGTGGCTTCTTTTTAGAATTTTGTTACCCTGCTGGCATGAGCTTGTAACTCGTTCCTTTAAAAAGCGAAGCTGCATCTATTGGCAGCTTCGCTTTTACTTCTTCTTCCTAATCCCAATCACATTCGGAATGTTCCAGAAATGGTCGTTGTTGTCGTTGTCGCAGGTGTTCGAAACGTAACTGCCATATTTTGCGATTACAGTGTCGCCGGTATTGATGTAGAAACTTGCTTCCGGCCCACCTTCGAGGTAAACCGTAGTGCGGATATCGAAAGGCAATCCTTTCAAAAAACCAATCATGGTGCGATGAGTGAAGGGCGACCGGGTAAATACAACGTAGATATTTCCAACCACATCGGTGCCAGTAACAACCATGCTGCACGACTGATCTGGTCGTTTAGAAAACTCCATTCCCTCACCGTTGCAACTAATCATGCGCATTCCCTGGCAAAGCGAATGGTACTGATGCTGTACTTTTTCCCAATCCTCACAAGTAATATCGATGATTTCGAAAGGCGATTTTTTCGGATCTTTCGGATGCATGGTCATCATAGCATTGTAATAACCACTTTTTACCGGGTTGTTCAGGTGATTGAAATTCTTCATGTAGCCTTTATTCGAATGCGTTTTATTGTAGCTGTACATTCCGGCATTGATGATCACATTTTTGTCAAACTCCGCAGCCCATTCCGGAGCCGTTCGCATCTTTTTACCATGTTCGGAGGCAGTCAAAAAATCGAAGTCAAATTTTCGGGCATCAATTTTCAGGATACTTAATTTCGAATCGTTCACCACCGATTTTTCAGGAGCATCGAGTTCTGCATATTGTAATCCATCCATCAGGTTGGTCCAGTGAATTTCGCTGATCCAGTTGTTTTGAGCGTTCAAACCCAAAGTTGCCAGAAGCAAAAATGCAACTAACAGGCTTAAGGTTCTTCCGGAAAACGGCTTGATGGAATTTAATTTACACATCAGTAAAATCGAATCGTGAGTTTTTAAATGGGAAAAGTTCGTACAGTTCTCCGGAATAGTAGAACTCGTAAGCTACTGATCCGAAGGTATAACGCATGCCTTTAATGTTAATCCCTGAACCACCAACCAGCGGATCTTCTTTCGGGATTGAAACCTCGAAGCCAATGTTATATAAAGTGGCCAGAATTTCCGGTCTCTCATCGATCGGGAATCCTGATTTTTCCCATTGCACTTTGATTTGCTTCATGTTGAGCGCGGCGTACAAATAAGAGTAGAAATGATTATCGTAGGAGGTCAGTCGTTTAAAACGTTCCTGTTGAACATTGGGGGTTTGGAAATCGAGAAGGTTTTCGTAGGATTTGCCCAAATAGAAAATGGAAGTGCTGTCCTTCAGGTTTTTTTCAATGGTTTGAGCCGTTGGCACTTTAATTCCGGTAACCCCGAGTGAAAAAGTAGTTTCAACCGACAAAATTTTCAGTGGACCGATCCACTTTTTATAGGCTTCGCGGCTCGAATTAAAAAGACGGATTTGCTCGCCAACCAGAACAGAAACAATCAAACGCGGCTCCACACCGGTGAGGTTCGCCGCCGAATCAATCAGGTGTTTATCTTTAGCAACGGCCAATTTAAAATCCTGCCATTCCCTGATGTTCATCCACTCAAAAACGCTTTTGACTTTCAATTTCGATTGATCAGGATCTTTGCTTTCAACAAAATTAGTCACTTCGGTGTGATATTCGGCGTTTTCCTGCATATGCAGATTAACAGCTTCAATCATACGCTGTGCTTCATTCAGATTGTGGCTTTGGTAGTATGCATTCTGTATATAATAAGCATTTGCCGGATAATACTTGCCTAAAACCGAAAGATTGTGGAGTAAACGGGCTTCATCGAAATCAACCGTTGTTGGTTCATTTTCCGTTCCACGCCCATACTTTTCTTTGATATCCTGAAAATAGCGGTCGTTCAGGTCAACAACACCCGGGTCGTTGGTCAGATGAAACTTTACAGCAAAAAAAGCCAAGGTTAAAACCAACCCGATTATACCAAAAATACCCGCAAATACCAATCCTAAAACCTTCAATATCTTGCGGAAACCACTGTTTTTCATCTTCAAAAATTCCTCATTTTTATTTGTCGCAAATGTATGAAAAGGTGTTATAAATTGTTAAAATCGATATGCCTTTCAGCATAAATGGGTAGAATTAATAATGAAAAAGTTACCTTCGCCTCCCGTTCAAATTTTTGAGCTAAGTATTAACCCAAATTTTGAAGATGAAATTAAGCGTCCTTTCATACATCGTCGGTCTGTTTTTTTCTGTTAGCAGCTTTGCTCAGATGGTGCCTTTACCCCTTGATACAATCCCTGCAAAAATTGAAATCAGCGAAATGGATTCGCTGCTCGGTTCAATGGAAGATATTCATCCGGATTCGCTGAAATCGCTCAACGATGCGCTTTATAAGAATGTCTGGAACTGTACCCAGATCAAATATCCTGAAAATACACTTCCCTGTAAAAGCGACACCATCACCATCTTTTTCGCGAATCCCGGCGATCTCGGCTTTGTAGCTCCGGTAAAAGGAAAAGTAATTTCGAAATTTGGTATTCGTCATGGAAGGATGCACACAGGAACCGACATCAAGCTAAATTCAGGCGACACTGTGCGTTGTGCGTTTGATGGCCGGGTGAGACTGGCAAAAAAATTCAGCGGATACGGAAATCTGGTTTTGGTAAGGCACAACAATGGTCTGGAAACGATATACGGCCACCTGAAAGCTATAAAAGTTATGGTTAACGACAGTATCAAAGCGGGTGATTTAATCGGACTTGGAGGTCGTACCGGGAGAGCCTCCTGCGACCACCTGCATTTCGAAACCCGACTGTTTGGTCAAGCATTCGATCCGGGCAAATATATTGACTACGACACATACACCCTCCGCACCGATAAAATTTATTACGCCAATAAACGGTTCGAGATCGACAAGGCCAACTATAAGAAAAAGCCATCACCAGCCGAGGCTGAAGTTCTTGCAGCAGGTACAATGAAAAAACATGTGATCCGGAAAGGGGACACGCTTTCAGGCATTGCCAGAAAATATCATACTTCGGTCAAGAAAATTTGTACCACCAATCACATTACTACCCAAAGCACTCTTAAAATTGGCAAAGTACTGAGGATTAGCTGATCTCTGGTTACTCAACCGTAATTTCATCGACACACAACCAGGTCGGCTTGCCTTCTTCCGGATGACCTTTTGGGCATCTGCCCAGGTTGTAAGCGATCACCTTCACAAATTTTGCGGAAATTGGCGTAATGGTTACTGAAAACTCTTTCAATTGTTTTTCTTCTGAAAGTGGATCCGCATCATTCACAACTTCAGCTACTTTCTGGAAATAAATGCCATTGGATGATACAAAAAAGTCGACTTTCTTTGGGAAGAATATGCTATTTTCAGCATTTTGCATAGACCCTACCGTGATTTTTTTAATCTCGCTTGCTTCCTGAAGGTCAATTACTACATCCATATTATTTCCTGACCACGCCTGCCATACGTTTTCGTTGAGGAATGCCCTCCCGCGAATCCCATTTACCAGCATTGATCCACCCGATCCATCGAACTCCGCACTGCAAGGAATAATATATTTAACAGGTTTCCCGGTTGCCTTATTCATACTGAATAATTGGCTGAATGGTTTTACCGATGAACTACCGATCGTAAAAGTTATGGCCTTTACGGTCGATGTTGAATCGAGTAAAATGGGTTCAGTATAAATTGGCGATAAATTGGTTGGTTCCGATCCATCGGTAGTGTAATGAATCTCAACATTAGGAAATTCAGTAGTGAGCTGCACTTCCAGCTTCTTTTTCTCCTGATTGAACTGAGCTTTGGCATTGACTCTGAATACACTTTTTGAATAATTGATACCCATTTCATCGTAGCGTTCCATAAAGAGTTTAATCCTCCGCGAAAAATCTTCCCAGTTTCGGACTTCCTTCGGACTCCACAAAACTTCAGCCATGGCAGCAATTCGCGGGAAAGTCATGTATTCGGCATGTTTCAGATTGGGGACATATTCAGTCCAAAGGTTAGCCTGTCCGCCCAAAATGTGTTTAGCGGCTTCGGCATCCAGATCTGGAGGAATCGGGTTAAAATCGTAAACTTTGCTAAGGGGCAAATAGCCGCCGATTGCAAGCGGTTCCTCTTCCATGGCTCCCTGATAATAGTCGATGTAGCAATATGAAGTCGGGGTCATGACCACATCATGCCCTTGCCTGGCTGCATCGATCCCGCCCTGAATTCCACGCCAGCTCATCACGGTAGCCTTTGGAGGAAGACCTCCTTCCAGAATTTCGTCCCAGCCCAACAGAATACGGTCTTTCGAATTGATGAATTTTTCAATCCTCCGGATGAAATAACTTTGAAGTTCGCCAACATTTTTCAGTGCTTCGGTTCTGATTCGATTTTTGCATTTCCAACATTTTTCCCATTCGGTTTTGGCTGCCTCGTCGCCCCCAATATGAATATATTTCGAAGGGAATAAATCGATCACTTCGCTCAAAACATCTTCGATGAACAGAAAGGTTGAATCATTTCCGGCGCAATAAATATCGGTAATGGGCCAAACACCACCTGGAAGCACAGTAAACGGTCCACCGGTGCACGAAAATTGCGGATAGGCGGCCAGAACTGAGGTGACATGAGCAGGCATCTCAATTTCAGGAACAATTGTGATAAATTGCTTTTGTGCATAGGCTATTATTTCTTTGATGTCTTCCTGAGTATAGAATCCACCATAAGTTGCCTTTTGACCAACCCGCTGTTTGGGTCGCGAATTCCAGTTTTTGTCTTCGTGGTCGACCCGCCATGCCCCAATTTCTGTCAGTTTGGGGTATTTCTTAATTTCGATCCGCCATCCCTGATCATCGGTCAGATGGAAATGAAGCGTATTGATTTTGTGAAGGGCCAGATTATCGATCATGCGAAGAACATCTTCTTTGGGCAAAAAATGCCGCGAAACATCGAGCATAAAACCTCTCCATTTGAAGCTGGGACTATCTGTAATATTTACAGCCGGAACCAACCATTCGAATTCACCCTGATTCGAATCCCGTTCAATTTCTTTAGGAAGCAGCTGACGTAAAGTTTGCATGGCATAAAAGAATCCGGCAGGTTTAGCAGCTTTTATTTCAATCCGGTTTTTCTGAACATTGAGCGAATAGGCTTCCGGATCCATGAGTATTTCGGTTTTGAAGTTTACCTGATTGGAGCCTTCGTTCCCACCCACAACAATTTGCATTTTCCATCCCGAAACTTTTTCAAACCGTTCAGCAAATTGCCGGGCGATAACTTCCTGATCAACAGTTTCAACAACCAATACGGTGCCTTTCTTAAATTTGAAAGAAGATTCTCCGAGTGACATTTCCTTTACTTTGGGGATAATGGAAATCTCTTCCGCCATAAACGACCGGTTAGGTTTGCAACTTCCTAAAAAAACACAAATTAAAATCGGAATTCCTGCAAATATCTGTTTCATTCTGAATTTGTTTAGCTATTGGAAGGACTAAGATAGCATATTTTCTTTTCCAATAATCTAATTTTTGTTAGACTAAAAAGCGTTACGAATTTTAATGTCGGCCACTGAATGACACCATCTTTTGGATTTTCTCGTCCCACAACCTCAGCTTTAACGACCGGAGGCTCGTTAAAAAAGTAACCGGTGTTACTTCTTTGAAAATTGAATTCTCGCGGTAGCATTTCGAAAGATAGTAATTGGGAATGCGTGAATTTAAGTGATGAATGTGGTGAAACCCGATATTTCCGGAGAACCATTGCAGCAATTTTGGAAACTTGACATAGGAGCTGCCTTCAAGAGCAACGGTCCGGAAATTCCAGTCTTTATTTCTGAACCACGAAACATCTTCGTATTGATGCTGAAGATAGAACAACCACAATCCTGAAATCGCCGAAATGTATAGGATTAATAGCTGGATAACTACAAAGGTTCCAAATCCGATGGCAAGGCTCATCACTGCAAATATCAGCAGAAGAACCGCATTGGTGAAATATACATTCAATCTTTCCTTTTTACTCATGTCTTTTCGGGTCATTCGGTTTTGAATCAGGAATACATACAACGAACCTATGCCAAACATGACCAAGGGATGACGGTAAATCCGGTATTTAATTCTTGTCCATTTGTCGCTCGCCTGATATTCTTCTTTAGTCATAACCCAGATATCGCCTACTCCCCGCTTATCCAAATTACCTACCGAACCATGATGACGCATGTGCTGGTTGTGCCATTTGTCCCACGGAGTAAAGGACAGAATCCCGAAAACCATCCCCACTGCCCGGTTCGTTTTTTGTGATTTAAAATATGATCCGTGTCCGCAGTCGTGGAAAATAATGAAAAGACGCACTAAAAAACCAGCCGCCAGAAGGATGAGGAAAGCGCTTATCCAATACGAAACTGAAAGGCTGTAGACAATCAGAATCCACAATCCAACATATGGAATAAAGGTGTTGGCTATTTGCCAGATGCTTCTGCCTATACTGGGGTTCTGATACTTTTCAATGTTTTTGCTGATTATTTGCCAGGGAATAAACCGGCTTTCTTTTTCTGTAGTTTCCATTCTGTTTTCCTGATAAAATTTCTGTTTTCCAATCTGTTAAACGTTCTCAGGAACAATAGGTTCTCAATATTTTATTAAAACAATTTAAGCCATAGAATTTGGAGCATGACTTTAATCAGAGGAAAGAATATCCTAATAATTAAAACTGATCTGTCTGGCAATTGTTGACTATATCTGAGTCTACATTAATAAACGAAATCCTATGCAAACAATACTTGGAGCAGGTGGAGCAATTGGTGTCGAACTGGCAAAGGCACTTCCAAAATACACCAGTAAGATCAGGCTGGTCAGCCGAAATCCTCAAAAAGTAAATGAAAATGATGAACTGATGTCGGCTGATTGCTGAATTCGGCTGACCTTCGCAAAGCCGTTCAGGGTTCAGATGTTGTTTATGTTACCGTAGGATTTCCGTATAAATTAAAAGTTTGGCAAGATTGCTGGCCGAAATTCATCAGGGATGTAATTTCTGCCTGCAAGGAATTCAATTCGAAGCTGGTATTTTTCGACAACATCTACATGTACGATCCGGATTTTCTGAACGGCATGACCGAGGAAACACCAATCAATCCAGCCAGCGAAAAAGGGAAGATCTGCGCGCAAATTGCGAAACTAATTTTGGATGAAGTGAAAGCAGAATAATCGGGACTATGTTTTCGACAGCAGCAAGTTTGAAAAGCGATTCGGGTTTAAACCAACTCCATATTCCACAGGCATCAAACAAATGATCCGTTCAGATTTCAACAAATAATCTTCGAGAAGCTCATCAATATCAACAGGTATTGTTCCTGAAATTTTTTGAAGAAAATGGAAATGTGATTATGCAATTCTACCGATATTTCAATCTGTGCCAGTAAGGCCAGAGTTATTTTTCTGATTGTATTTAATCTGGAAAAAACGTCAAAAACCACTTCGCGATCATGCTCTTGCTTTGAAAGAATTCCAATCCTGAGCATCCGGCCAATTTTGATTAGCGATTTCAGTGATATCCGATTCGGATCCATCTTCAATTTGACAAAATCCATAGCGTCATTTTATCCTATCCTGAATTTCGACTCCATTTTCAAAACAAATCAACCGGATTTGTGTTCCACTTAAATAAAACTGAACTGCTTCTACTATGCTCTTTTCTAGCAGTTAATATCCTTTTTTTAACATGCAATGAGGTGAGAATTTAATTGTTCTTTACAATTTTTCAGAACCGATGTATTAGAGGTGTAGTTCTTTCTTTTTATTTCAAAATCAGTCAGCGTAACTTTGATCGGCGAGTACCCTTACAAATAAACTAATGCACTTATGAAAAAGCTAATTTTAGTACTGATCTTACTTTTTTCGGTATCGGTTATTTTTGCTCAAACATCTAAAACGATTTCCGGCAAAGTGACTGATGAAAAAAATGAGTCGTTGCCGGGAGCCAAGATATTGGTAAAAGGCACCACCCTTTCCACAGCCACCGACATGGATGGCAATTATCTCCTGACGAATATTCCCGAAAATTCAAGCCTTCAGTTTTCATTTGTTGGAATGACAATGCAGGAAATTGTCATCGGCAATCAATCAACTGTGAATGTAGTGCTTGCCGAAGCGACAATTGGCCTGAAAGAAGTGGTTGCAATTGGATACGGACTCGCCCGTAAACGCGATCTAACCGGATCAATTGTCTCCGTGAACGGCGAGGCAGTTAGAACTTCGCCTGACAATAATCCTATTAAAGGCTTGCAGGGCAAAGTGCCAGGACTGGTAGTAACCAATACCGGAGGAGCCGGAAGCAGTCCTACGATCAGGATTCGCGGAGTGGCAACAGTCAATGCCAGTACCAATCCGCTGTATGTTGTTGACGGATTATTTGCCGACAACATTGACTTTGTAAATCCGAACGATATCTCCTCCATTGAAGTTCTTAAAGACCCTTCCTCATTAGCTATTTTCGGAGTTCAGGGTGCGAATGGAGTAATTATTATTACCACGAAGCGGGCCGAAAAGGGAAAACTGGCTGTGAGCTACGATGGTTATGCCGGAGTTCAGGTTTTACACGTTCGTGATCGCTTGAATCTCACCAACGCGTCTGAATTTTCCACACTTTATAATGAACAACTCAAAAACATGGATCCCGCTGCAATACCATGGGTGCCTGATTTAACGGGAAAGGGAACTGACTGGCAATCCGAAATTCTCCGCCCTGCAGTCATCACGAACCATGGGGTAAGTGTTTCTCAGTCAACCGACAAATCGAGCAGCATACTTTCACTCGGATATTTCCTTCAGGATGGAATTGTAAATTACAACAATTACCAGCGTTTTAACGGAAGGTGGGCAGGTGATTATACCATTACTGAAAACTTAAAAATGGGTGGAACTGCGGCACTCAGTCGTTGGGATACCGATGCAGCAACCGCCAATGTGGCCAATGCTGCTCAGGCTTTGCCTACCTATACACCCTATTCTCCTGAAGCAGATCATCATCCAAACAACATAGGCTCTTATTATACGCCTTCACCCGGTATTCAGAAAGACGTTCCGAACCCTGTGGCCGTCATGGAAATTAACAAAGGTACCAGCGAAAGTTATGGATACCGAACGGTTGGAAACGTGTATGCCGAAATTGGTTTTTTGAAAGATTTTAAGTTTCGGGCTACCGGTTATGGCGATATTGGAATAAATTTCGGAAATAAATATTCGCCCCGCTTTGATGTTAATAACGAAACATCCAGTTCGTCGCACAAAAGCGAAAAAACATCGTTTAGCAGAAATACCGCCGAATACACCAAATATCAGGCTGATTTTATTCTCAACTACAACAAAGTCACCGATATGCACCGCATTGGGGCAATGTTGGGTTATACCGCAAGAGTTCAGGAAAACAAAGGGTTCAATGCCGGGGCTGATACTCTTGTGAATGCTGATATGTGGAATGTACCATCCGACTTCTGGATGTTGAACATGGGTTCGACCTTAAACAAAACCAACAGCGACTGGTACGACGCTGAATCTTTTATTTCATATCTGGCACGGGTAAATTATTCGTATTCCGATAAATATCTGCTTTCAGCAACATTCCGTGCCGATGGTTCTTCCAAGTTTTCGCCTAATAAACGCTGGGGTTATTTCCCGTCAATCGGTTTAGGTTGGGTATTGACCGAAGAAGACTTTATGCAGAAACTGACTGATAAAATTGACTATTTAAAAGTGAAAGCATCATGGGGGCAGTTGGGTAACGATAAAATCGGAAATTACCTCTGGTTCCCGACCATCAATCCTAAAGGACAACAAGTTGTGGTCGATGGAAAGACCTATTACATTCCGACAGTCAGTAACCTGGTTGACGAAAACATTCATTGGGAAGTGGTTACCGGTTTTGATGCCGGTTTTGAAAGTCGTTTATTCAACAGTCGGTTATCGTTCGAACTGGGCTATTATACAAAGACTACCAGTGATTTGCTGGCCTATGTTGCTCCTCCCATTTCGGTAGGTGCAGGCTATGCCATAACCAATGCCGGTTCAATCAGGAATAGCGGTATCGAATACATCCTTTCGTGGCGCGATAAAATTGGTGACTTCACTTACGGAATCAGTACAAACGGAGCTACCCTTAACAACGAAGTCCTTACTCTGGGAAACGATGATTCGGATATTATTTCAGGTAAATATCATCGTACTTCGGTTGGTCATCCGGTTGGAGCTCTTTATGGATACGTTCAGGATGGAATTTTCCAAAATCAGACTGAAATTGACAGTTATTTTCCAGCTTCATGGACTTCAAAACCCGGAGACATCCGCTTTAAAGACCTCAACGGCGATCAGAAAATTACCGATAAAGACCGTGACTTTATTGGCAGCACAATTCCAACATTCACCTACGGATTCAATCTGAATGGAAGCTATAAAAACTTCGATTTAGCGCTTGACTTTAACGGTGCGTATGGTAATCAGATTGTAAATACCAAAAAACTGCCAACATTCGCCCAGTTCAATTTTTACGATACCACGCTCGACAGGTGGCACGGCGAAGGAACTTCAAATTTTGAACCCATCTTGAACAGTGCTCGCGGAAGCAATTTTGAACCATCAACCAACTTGCTTGAAAGTGCAGCATATTTCCGCATTCGGGGTATCCAATTCGGGTACAACCTTTCACAAAGTGCGGTCAAAAAATTGGGATGCAGCAAATTCCGAATATTTGTGAATGCACAAAACGCAATCACATTCAGGAAAAACAGTGGATATACTCCTGAAATTGGAGGCGGAATCCTCGACGGAGGAGTTGATAATGGAAATACATATCCACTTCCATCGGTTTACACAGCAGGAGTTACAGTTAATTTTTAATTCTGATGATCATGAAAAAGATAATACTGATATTGGCAATCGTAGTGCTCGGCACAGCTTGTTCCGATGATTTTCTGGATCGTTATCCCAAGGGAAGATGGCATCATGACAATTATACTCCCGATAACGAATTGGATGCTAAAATTTTGACCGAGGCCAAATTAGCACAGGTTTACAGCAGTCTTCGCGACTATGCTTTTATTTTCGCGGCTTTTGGAATGCAAAATTATACCACTCCTGATGTGGAAAAAGGCAGCACTCCAAGCGATGGGCAGGAAGTCGTTCAGTTCAAACCTATGAGTTATACGGCGAGCAACAATCAGATTGGAGATTATTACCGGTCGTGTTACAACGCCATCTATCTGGCGAATGAAGCAATGGCATTGGCTAATTCGCTGGATGCCGGTGAAACTCAAAAAAACACCTTGCTGTCAGAAGGTATTTTTCTTCGTGCGGTGATGTATTACAGATTAACACAGGCATTTGGAGGTGTTTCGTTTGTTGACAAGGTGCTTGGTCAAACCGATAAAACACCTGCCCGGTCAACCCGCGAAGAGATTTGGCTAAACCTGGAACGGGATCTGATTTTCGCGATACCTTACCTTCCTTCGCGCTTGAGTTTAGTTGCCAGCAGCAATACCGGACGTGCCACTCAAAATGCAGCGCGGGCTTTACTTGCAAAAATATATCTGTATCAAAAAAACTGGTCGGGAGCCTTTGGAATGACATCAGCAATTATTTCTTCGGGCGACAATTCGCTGAATACGCCCTACAACCAGCTTTTTGATGAAGCCACCGAATATGGAGACGAATCGGTTTTTGAAGTGTATTGCGAAGAAAAACCGGCTGAACAAATCTATCTGGGAAGTCAGTTCAGCGAAATTCAGGGCTTGCGGGGCATTCCCGATTTGGGCTGGGGATTCAATGCGCCTAGTCAGGTATTGATGGATGCCTATGAACCCGGTGATCCTCGTAAAGCGGCTTCCATTATTGCTGATGGAGATGTTTTAGATGGCCGGAAAATAAAAGCGGATGCCGGTGGATATAAATTCTTCAATAAAAAAGCTTACACCAAAGCTATTGAGCGTGGAATTTATGGCCGACCAACCAATGGTCATGGGCTATGGATGAATATTCGCCTGATTCGTTACGCCGATGTGGTTTTGATGAATGCCGAAGCTGCCTGCGAATTGGGCAATACCTCCGAAGCTTTGGCAAAACTTGAAATGGTGCGAGCCCGTGCGCGGTCTGGAGACAATGCTGTTTTACCCAAAATAGTGACTACTGACATAGATGAAATCCGTGCGAAAATCCATCAGGAGCGACGTATTGAATTGGCTATGGAATGGGAACGCTTCTATGATCTGGTTCGCTGGGACGAGGCCAAAACTGCAATTCCACTTTTTGTTCCCGGAAAACACGAACTTTTCCCGATTCCACAAACTGAAATTGATAAATCGGAAGGTGTGATTACGCAAAATCCGGGGTATTAAACTTTATTACAATTAGATATGTTTAAACCTTGTCCGGATGTTTGGACAGATGAAACAGAAGAGAAACAATTATTCACAATTTAAATTAATTACCATGAAACATTTATTTACTTTATGCATTGCATTATTTTCCATGACTTGGGTATATGCTCAACAAGACATTTTACTCGACGACTTTGAAAGCGGAGTTGTAAGTTTTACTACTGAAGTTCATGTAAATCCGCCAGCAAGTATGGATGTTGCGGTTGTTGATAATCCGGTCAATGCTGGAATAAATACCAGCAGCAAGGTGTGGGAATGGAAACGTTACGATGCAAGTCCGGATCCCAACCAAAACTGGGCAGGATTTTGGGCAATTCTGAAAACAGAGGTTCCTTCGGGATACAACCGTATTGAGGTCAAATACCTGAGAAAGAATACGACATCGCAACTGCGAATGAAAATTGAAGGAACAATCACCAAAGAATTTAATTCGGTGAACCTTGCTTCGAAAACCAACGAATGGGAAACCATTGTATTCGACTTAACCGGTAACGGAATTAAAAACATCAAGGTAATAAGCCTATTCCCTGACTATTACACACCGGTTGATCCAGGCGCGATTTGCTACATCGATGATATTAAAGTAATCTTTGATCCTGAAGTAGTAGTGCCTCCAACACCTTCAGTTCAAATCCTGTTCGACAACAGTGCCAGCGATCGTCTCCACGATCAAAGCTGGGTGAATCAAACAGCTCCAAGTACGGTGATGACCGAAAATTTGGATGCTGCCTCAAGCGATCCAGGCGATAAATTGCCTGTTGTAACTGAACCTTTGAAAACCGGAACAAACGCACTAAAACTTCAATGGAAATCAGTCCCTACAGGCGATTGGAAAGCCCTTGTTGCTTCAATTGGCTGGTTACCCTTCGATTTAACCGAAGTAACCAAAATTAAATTCTGGGTAAATTCTCCGGCAGCTTTGGCCAAAAGCGACTTGCCAAAAATTTACCTCGAAGCTCACAGTGGAACCCCAATTGCTACCGGATCTATTATGCTCGATAAATACCTTCCAAGCGGTTTGGCTGCAAATACCTGGACTGAAGTTGTTATTCCGGCTGCCGATGTTTGGGCCGCTGATGTAATTTTCACATCCTTTGATGTTATTAAAGGCATATTCTTTCAGCAAAATGCAACCGACAATGTGGAACACACTCTTTATATGGATGATTTTACCTTTGTGAATACAACGACCGGCATTAAGGCTCAGAATAAAGAAAATAGAATCAGTGCATACTATAACAATGGTGAAATTCGGATTTCAAACTACTCCGGAAATGTTAAAGTATTCGATTTGGTTGGCCGAAAAGTTGCTGAAGGTTCAGCATTCAACGGAAATCTGAAAGTAAACCTCAAAAAAGGAATTTACATCGTGAATACAAGTAGTGGAAACACCAAGATATCACTTCAATAAAAAGTTGATATTCATGAATATAAAAGGATGGTTGAAGTAATCAACCATCCTTTTATCCGTAAAAAAAGTCCAATGATAAAGAAACTGAGAGTACTTACCTTAGTGGGTCTGATTTTCTCAATCGTTTTTATTTCGTGTTCAGGCAAGCAGATAAAATCAGTGAAAGACGAAAAACAGAAAACCCGAATTTCAGATGATTCGCTCCTGACTTTAATTCAGTACCAAACTTTTCAGTATTTCTGGGATGGTGCCGAACCTACTTCAGGAATGGCTTGCGAACGGATTCATACCGACGGTATTTATCCTGAAAACGACAAAAATGTGGTCACTTCCGGAGGTTCAGGATTTGGGCTGATGTCCATTCTGGTTGGAATAAACCGGGGCTTCATTACCCGTGAAGCTGGCTTGGAACGATTTTCAAAAATTGCAGACTTCCTCGAAAAGGCCGACCGTTTTCATGGAGCATGGCCACACTGGATGTATGGCGAAACCGGCAAAGTCAAACCTTTCGGCACCAAAGACAACGGTGGTGACATTGTGGAAACTGCTTACCTGATTCAGGGTTTGATCTGTGTAAAGAACTACTTGAAACAGGATGTTCCGGAGGAAAAGGAACTGGCTGAAAAAATTGCTAAACTATGCCATGAAGTAGAATGGAGCTGGTATCAAAACGGAAAACCTGCTTTGTATTGGCATTGGTCGCCCGATTACAATTGGGAAATGAATTTCGCCATCCAAGGTTACAACGAATGTCTCATTGCTTATGTGTTGGGTGCAAGTTCTCAAACGTTTTCACTTTCTCCTGAAACCTATCACAAATGCTGGGCGCGGAACGGTGAAATCAATGAAGAAACGAGTAAATACGGACATATCCTGAAATTAAAACACAATGGTGCCGAAGAATATGGAGGGCCGCTATTTTGGGCGCATTATTCTTACCTGGGGCTCAACCCGCATAACCTGAAAGATGAGTACGCCAGCTATTGGGACGAAAATCGAGAACATGTGTTGATTAATTACGAGTATTGTGTCGAAAATCCGAAGAAATACAAAGGCTATGGTACCAATTGCTGGGGATTGACTGCCAGTTATTCGGTTAATGGTTACGATGCGCACATGCCATCGAACGATAAAGGTGTAATCTCGCCAACGGCAGCACTTTCGTCATTCCCCTATGCTCCGGAAGAAAGTATGCACGCAGCCCACTATTTTTACGACAAGCTGGGCGATAAGCTTTGGGGTCCTTACGGATTCTACGATGCTTTCAGCGAAACGGAGAATTGGTTTCCCAAACAATACCTGGCCATCGATCAGGGACCAATTGTGGTGATGATAGAGAATTACCGCTCACAATTACTTTGGAAACTCTTCATGCAGGATAAAGATGTTCAGAATGGATTAACCAAATTAGGGTTTACCTATTAAATTGAAAAATTGCCCCTTTCCCGTTTCCACAATGGGGAAAAGTCGACGGCGCTGAAGTGGTTCAGTTTTACCTTCGCGATTTGGTGGGTAGTGTAACCCGTCCGGTGAAGGAACTGAAGGTCTTTCAGAAAGTATTCCTGAAAAAGAGAGAAACATGCACCGTTGAGTTTACATTGACAGAAAAAAACCCCTGCTCTTCGGGATATGCAGAATGTTTGCAGTCGCTAGTGCTGATTTGCAATCAGCACTTTTAAGCATGGGATTTGTAATCCTTATTTCGTATTTAATTAAAAAAAACCTATTTTTAGTTTATGGGAATACGGTTAAATCTGTTTTGGTATGCTGGAAAAAATGATAAGAAAATCAAATTTTTCATAGTTTGGCAGGATGGCAATGATGCACAGGAGATTCATACAACTGTTTTTCTGGATGAAAAAATGAATTATATTCACAACAATCCGGTGCAGGTAGAGATGGTGGCAAATCCGGAAGAGTATATTTACAGTTCGACACGTGATTATGCTGGAGAAAAAGGGTTGGTGAAAATAGTATTTGTGTAGCGTTATAAGCGCCCGCCTGCTTCGGGCAGGGATCACAGATCCGAGGCTAAGAGGTGCAGATTGCAAATCTACACCAGTCGGCTTCGATCAACATTTTAGGGTTTGTAGCCCTTTTAGAAAGTACTCTTCTAAAGTTAGGTGGGGATACGACATCAAACAGAATAATGTCTAGTATTAAAGAAAAAAAACGAAAGGCTAATCGAGTAGACGGCTCCGCCCCCAAATAGGGACGGAGTGCGCACTTCGACAAGCTCTGCAACCACCTGCTGACGTATCGGTACAGCATCGTTCCGATCTCCAGCACTGTACGTACGGTTCACGTATACAGCGGTTCGTTGCGTTATGGAACGATTTTATGGTGGAGTTCCGAAGCCGATAAGTATCCCCTACTACGTTGCTTTTCCAATGTAATTGTAGTTCCCAAGATAGGACTCTACTCATATTATTTTAGTAAAAAGTAGGTATTCGTGAGGTCGCCCCGAAAAAACGGGGTAAACTTCGCTAAGTTGCAGTCCTGCTTCCTTCACTCCTTGTTTCACAACAAACGAGCTTGCAGCTTGCTAATCCCTAACCAAATGTGGGATAAGGGACTTTATTCACGAAGTGTTCATTTTATTTGTGTTCATGAGCACTACGTAGTTCACCCTCTGGATATTTAAAGAACTATTTGTACTTTGCAGTACTGTTCTGCCCATGCAGGGCACACACAATGTGTATGATGTTCATGCCCAGCAAAAACTGGTCACTCCACATACACGAGACGTTATTGGCAAGTTTTGGACAGACATTCCGTTCTTTGACGACATCCGAAATAAAACTATATACTTATACTCAAATAAAAACATCG
>JBBQMW010000082.1:0-16810 GCA_038329265.1 Bacteroidales bacterium
AGCGCACCGATATGAAACTGTTGAGTCCATCCCTGAAGATGATCCATCCGTCCAAATTCGAACAACATACACGATTTAAATTTCTGAATCGATTTAATCGAAATACGCAATCCCGACCGGACATGCAGGAACATGGCATCAATTTCTTCTGCGGTATAATCCTCGGCATAAGCTGTATCCAAACCGTGATCCGACAAACGACATCCATTCTCATGAAAAAAGCGGTGTCGTTTATTCAGTGCAATCATCAAATCATCGAAGGTGTTAATTTTCATTCCTGAAACTTCGGCCAGTTGATTGAGGTACAAATTGTAGCTTATTGGATCTTCCACGGCCATCGATTTATCGGGGCGCCAGGCCGGAAGCACAGCAACTTCGAAGCCCGATGCTTTGATTTGCCGGTGGTATTCAAGCGAGTCAACCGGATCGTCGGTGGTGCAAATGGTGTGCACATTGGCCATCCTGATGATGTTTCGGCAACTGTATTCCGGAGTTTGCAGTTTCGCGTTGCAGGCATCATAAATTTCACGGGCATTCTTCGGACTTAAGACTTCGTGAATTCCAAAGAACTTTTTCATCTCTAAATGAGTCCAATGAAACAATGGATTACGCAAGGTTTGTGGAACCGTTTCTGCCCATTTTTCAAACTTTTCCCAATCCGAAGCATCGCCGGTGCTATACTTTTCGGCAACCCCGGTGGTTCGCATCGCGCGCCATTTGTAATGATCACCTGCCAGCCAGATTTCAGTAATGGTATTGAATTTCCGGTCTTCGGCAATATCTTTTGGATTGACGTGACAGTGGTAATCGAAAATTGGCATTTTTGCCGCATGTTCGTGGTATAGTTTCTGTGCCGTTTTGGTATGCAACAGAAAGTTTTCGTCCATAAAAGGTTTCATACTAGATTGATTTACAATTTATTAATTTACTATTTACGATTTGTGTTATTTACGATTCAATGTCGTTTGGTTAAGCCCTGAAAGGGTTTGATCATTTAACACAGGGTGAAGCCCTGTGTGGACAATCAAACCTAGATTTCCTTTAGCCCTGTAAATGCGTTATATTTCGCCCTTACAGGGCTTCATATTCTATTTTCATTTTACACAGGTCGTTGCCTTGTGCTATTAGATTAAAGGCTTTCAGCCAAAGCAAAACGACATTAATAGTCAATAAATAAACTGTCAATAATTACAAATTAAACAGCCTTTTCAGGTGGCGTTCATAAATATTTTCTTCAACGCACTTGCCAATCACTTCTGAATGCTTTTTCAGAAGATCGGTATAATTAGTTCCCATTTCGGAAGCAACTTTATAAGCTACATGAATTAGCTGACGGAAATTGGGGTTGTAATCCAGATGGTCGGGAATATGGCGCAGCGTATTGGCGAATTTTTCACTGCTCCAGCCCACAACTTCTTCAGCTGAAGGTAATTTCGAATCGTCAATGTCTATCACATCAGCATACGGAGCGCAAAGCTCTTCTTTCCGGCCCAAGGCATTGATATAAATAAACTTGGCAGCGTCCAAAGCTTCTTCGCCGGCCAATGCCAGTCCAATCACCTCTTCCAACCAGGTTGTTCCGGCCGTTTTTACATGAATTCCTTTATCGTATTTTTTGATGATTCCGGCCATGATCGGATAGATCGTGAATTTATCACTTCCTGAATGAACGCTCAGTTTCAATTCTTCCGGAAGTCCGAATTCTTTCACAGCATAATCAATTACCAAAACATCTTCTTCAAATTCTTTGGCAAACTGATTAACATTTCCCTTATAATCAACTCCTTTATTAAACCGACCGGTAAATTTGGGAGCAATTGTTTGTGCCGGAACACCTTTGTCTGCCAACATTTTCAGAATAAAAAACAAATCAACTGGTGTTTGTGGCGTTTCAACTTCATCCATCGAAACTTCAGTAATAAAATTGCCTTCACCTTTTTTTCCTTTCAGGAAAGTATAGATTTCAGAAGCTTGTTGTGTTGCGGCTAAAAACTTATGAGCGATTGCTGCAATCAATTCTTCAGATACTTCGATGGTATGATCAATTCCGGGAATAGAAAGTTTCCCAACGTATTTTGAACAGGAAGCGACAAAAGCTTTTACTTCATCCTCCAGACTTTCCTTACCGATAAACGAGGCCACATCGAGCGTAAAAAAATCAGCCGTTTCGACAAACGGAGCTACTGTTCCCATATTAATATGGTCGGCATCCACAAAGTATTTTCCGGAGAACCCAAGGGTTGTAACAGCTGCATCAGCCTCTTTCCTGACATCAGCCGGATACGAATGAACATAGATGTGCTCGCGGTTCGACTTGTTCCAAACCGGACTTATTTCCACGCCTGATTGGTTAGCTTTTATAATTCCACGAAGCTGGGCAACACCCTGATGCGAAAACCGGTCGCCAATTCCTAAACTATATTTTCCTAATTGCATATCGCATTAATTTACTGACATTTAAATAATGTATCGAAAAATCCGTGTACGAACACGAAAATAGATACAAAAAGTTTATCATGCAATGCTGATCGACTCAAAAGGTCGATAAATGTTTTTAAATATATTTTCCGTGTTCGTACACGGAGAAAGAATAAATTTATCTAGTTTTGTTCCTGAAAATTCATTTCAATCCTTAAACTGAAGTATTATCAAAGCAATCAACCGCAGTCGAATTAAGGATATTGCACAAAAGGCAAATGTTTCAATCGGAACTGTTGACCGTGTAATTCACAATCGTGGAGAGGTATCAAAAGCCACGCGTGATAAGATTATTCATATCATTGAAGAATTGGAATATCAGCCGAATTTATTGGCCAGCACACTCGCTTCAAAAAGAACATATTCGTTTGCGTTGCTTTTGCCCGAACCAATCTCAGCCGAATCGTACTGGAATAAGCCGATGATTGGAGTGCGGAACGCGTTTCAGGAAATTCAGCAATATGGTGTAAATATTAACATTCACCTTTTCAAACAATCCGATCCAGTGACTTTCAATACTGAAGCGTCAATGATCCTTCAGAATAATCCGGACGGTGTAGTTTTGGCGCCATTCTTCTCGCGCGAATCGAAAGAATTTATTGCTGAATTACAAAAACGAACTATTCCCTATGTATTTATTGATTCGAATATAGCTGACAGCGAAAAACTCAGCTACATTGGTCAGGATTCGTTTCAATCGGGAACACTTGCTGCACGCCTGCTCGACTATTCCATTCCTGAAAATGCTTCGATTCTGATCCTTCATTTTGCCAAGGAACGGGATAACATGAATCATTTGGTGCAGCGAGAGAAAGGTTTCTACGAGTACTTCAGTATAAATAAGCCTGAAAGTAAACGGGTATTGATTACACTTGAGATTGCAGAACCAACCAATTCCGGATTTCAGGAACAGATAAAAACATTGCTGAATAACAATGAAACTATTCGGGGCATTTTTGTCACCAACTCACAGGTCTATTATTTGGGGCAGATTCTCGAACAGCTTGATCGACATGATATCCGCGTCATTGGGCACGACCTGATCAATGAAAACATCAGTTTTCTCCGCAAAGGAATTGTTGATTTCCTGATTTGCCAAAGGCCTGAAGAGCAGGGATACAGCGCAATTATTACGCTTTTCGAAAATATTGTATTGAAAAAAGAGGTTAAAAATGAAAATTACACCTCCATAGATATTATCACTAAAGAAAATCTGGACTATTATAAATAACTTGAATCATATCAAAATGAATCCAATCAGTTTTAACGATTTAAAAGGTAAAGTTTGTGTAATAACCGGTGGTGCGGGAGTCATCGGTGCAGCAATGGTAAAAGCAATGGCTTCGGTAGGTGTGAAAATTGCAATTGTGGATATCAGTCCTGAACGTTCGGATCAGATGGCTGCCGAAATCTCAACTGAATTTGGATGCGAAGTGATTGGCGTTTTAGGCAATGTGCTCGACAAAGAATCCCTCATCAAAGCCAAACAGATCATCAATGAAAAATTGGGCGACATCGATTTACTAATTAACGGAGCGGGAGGTAATCACCCAACCGCTACTACCAAAGTGGAGCAAATGGACGAAAACAGTCTTGATCATTTGGAAGACACTTTCTACGGATTGGAAATGGACGGTTTCGACAAAGTTTTTGCCCTGAATTTTAAAGGAACTTTGCTCCCATCGATGGTTTTTACTACTGATATGCTGAAAAATAAAAAAGGTGTGGTTTTGAACGTTTCATCGATGAACTCCTACAAACCGTTGACTAAAATTCCTGCTTACTCAGCTGCTAAAGCCTCGATCAACAATTTTACAGAATGGCTATCCGTTCATTTGGCAAAAGTAGGAATTCGTGTCAATGCCATTGCTCCCGGATTTTTCATTACTGATCAAAATCGCTTTTTAGTTCTCGATAAAGAAACCGGTAATTTCTCTGCACGCGGACAAAAAATTGTTAGCAACACGCCAATGGGCAAATTCGGTGAACCTGAAGATTTACAAGGTGCTACCCTATTCCTCCTTTCAGATGTTTCTTCGTTTGTTACCGGAATCGTAATCCCGGTGGATGGCGGATACAGCGCTTTTGGAGGAGTATAGAAAGCCAAAAGCCTCCCCTAACCCATCCGAAGGAGGGGGATAAGGAAGAGAACCCCTCCCAAACCCTCCCCGAAAGGGAGGGCTTAAAACAGCGAAGTATCAGAGACTTTGCATAAAAGAAAAATCATTATGAATATGCTCAGCCTAAAGCCTCATCCTTCGGGGGAGGTTTGGAGGGGGCTTCAAATCTTATTACCATGGAATTAAAACAAAACTGCAAATATTCCCTGTTGGTTCCAACCAGCATGGGTGTTCGAATTACTCCTGTCAACGGACAACCGGTTCACAGCAGTAACCTGTTTGAAATGCAGGCTACCAGTGCCGAGACCAATGTTGCAAATATATCTTCTTCACTTGGTCTGCCGGTTAAGGTATTAACCACTTTTGTAAAAGACAGCCCGATTGCCCTGTTTATTAAAAGCAGCCTTCGTAGCCGGAATATGGATTACGAAGGTCCGGAAGTGGCACAAGGAGATCCATGGGGATACCGCCATCAGTTCAACATTGCCGATAGTGGTTTCGGAACACGCGGACCTCGTGTACAAAACGACCGCGCCGGAGAAGTTGGGCGCACTTTGAATGTGAAAGATTTTGATCTGGAACGCATTTTTGGAAAGGAAGGTGTTCAGATTGTACATCTTTCAGGATTGATTGGCGCTTTGTCGCCCGAAACCACTACTTTTTGTTTGGAGATTGCACGTGCAGCCAAGAAATACGGAACACGCATTGCTTTCGACCTCAATTACCGCGCCTCGTTCTGGAAAGGACGCGACAAGGAATTGCGTGAAAGTTTTACTGAAATTGCTTCGGTTGCCGATATTCTGATTGGCAATGAAGAAGATTTTCAACTTTGTCTGGGTATTCAGGGTCCTGAAGCTGGTGGAAAAGGAATTGAAGCCGAAATCGATGGTTTCAAAGGCATGATCAACCGCGTAAAAGAAGCTTTTCCGAATGCATCGGTATTTGCAACGACGCTTCGCCAGGTAATCAGTGCCAACGAACATCTTTGGGGCGCTATTATGCTCGAAGGCAACGAATGGCAGGTAATCGAACCACGTAAAATCACTGTTCTCGACCGCATTGGTGGTGGCGACGGTTTTGTGGGTGGTTTGCTTTATGGTATCCTGAAAGGTTGGGAACCTGAAAAATGGCCTCAATTTGGCTGGGCAACCGGTGCACTTGCAACCACATTCCTGACCGACTATGCACAACCAGCCGACGAAGAAATGGTTTGGAGCATCTGGGGCGGAAACGCAAGGGTAAAAAGATAAAAAAGCCCCCTAAATCCCCCGGAGGGGGACTTGGTGGAGCACATTCCTAATTATAAATATCGATTGAACAAATGAACAAAATCCCTCCCCTTCGGGGAGGTTTAGGAGGGGCTTCTATGTTATATTATGAAATTGGCTCTACAGAACTGGAATTAACTGCCGAAGATCTCAAGAAAGGCTTATTTGAAGCTTTGCAAAAAATGGGGCCAAAGAAGAAAGTCCTGGCAATTCCTCCGGACTATACCCGTTTACCAAGTCGTGCCGGTGAACTCACTGAAATGACCTGGCAGTTTTATGGCGATGCATTGACTGATGTGCTTCCGGCACTTGGAACTCATACACCAATGACAGATCTTCAGATTTCGCACATGTTTGGTACCATGCCAGCATCGCTCATTCGTGAGCATGACTGGCGCAACGACGTGGTGACTGTTGGTATTGTTCCTGCCGAATTTGTGAAAGAAGTTTCGGGCGGTGCAGTTGATTTTCCATGGCCTGCACAAGTCAACAAATTATTGATTGAAGGCAACTTTGATTTGATTTTGTCGGTCGGACAAGTTGTGCCTCACGAAGTTGTGGGAATGGCCAATTACAATAAAAATATTTTCGTCGGAACTGGCGGAGTCGAAGGCATTAACAAAAGTCATTTTGTAGGCGCGGCATTCGGGATGGAGCGGATGATGGGTCATGCCGATACACCGGTGCGCCGCATTTTCAACTATGCTTCTGAACATTTCACCAACCATTTGCCGATTGTATATGTGCAAACGGTTGTTGGATTGGATAAAACCGATGGCAAAATCAAAACCCGTGGTTTGTTTATTGGCGACGATTTTGAAGTGTTCGATAAAGCAGCCAAACTGGCTTTACTGGTCAACTTCGAGATGCTGGAAAAACCGCTGAAAAAAGTGGTGGTTTATCTTGATCCTACCGAGTTTAAAAGTACCTGGCTGGGTAACAAATCGATTTACCGCACTCGCATGGCTATTGATGACGATGGCGAATTAATTGTTCTGGCTCCTGCCCTGAAAGAATTCGGCGAGGATAAAGAGATTGACCGTCTGATCCGTAAATTTGGTTATTTCGGAACACCGGCAACACTGAAATGCTGTGATGAAAACGAAGAATTGCGTAACAATCTGAGTGCCGCCGCGCATCTGATCCATGGATCATCGGAAGCCAGATTCAGTATAACTTATTGTCCTGGTAAAGATGCCGGAAATCTGACTCAGGCTGAAATTGAAAGTGTAGGTTTTAAACACGCCGACATCGACGAAGTATCGACCAAATATGATCCGGCAAAATTGCGTGACGGATTTAACACAATGCCTGACGGAGAAGAAATTTTCTACATCTCCAATCCGGCATTGGGACTTTGGGCATTTAAAGATCGGTTTAAGTATTGAAAAAGCCCCACCCAAACCCTCCCCGGAAGCTTAAAAAGTGCATTGAATGATGTTGTAGAAAACAAAAATGAAAAACTCCAAACATATTAAAAGCGATTCTTTCTCCCCTCCCTCGGAGGGGCAGGGGGAGGATTCCTTTTCGGTAAACTGGGGAATTATTGGCTGCGGAAATGTAACCGAGCTGAAGAGTGGTCCGGCATTCAACAAAGTGGAGCACTCCAAACTTGTGGCTGTGATGCGCCGGAATGCTGCTTTGGCCGAGGACTATGCCAAACGGCATGGCGTCCCAAAATGGTATTCCGATGCCAACGAATTAATCAACGATCCCGAGGTCAATGCAGTTTACATTGCTACCCCACCCGACACCCATGCTTCGTATGCCATTGCGGCGATGAAGGCATGCAAACCTGTCTATGTAGAAAAACCAATGGCTCGAAATTATCAGGAATGTCAGGAAATGATTCGTGTTTCGGAAGAAACCGGAATGCCTCTATTCGTTGCGTATTACAGGCGAACGCTACCCGCTTTTCTGAAAGTTAAAGAATTGATTGCCGATGGAATTATTGGGAAACCGCTGACTGTCAATGTCCGTTTGCACAAATCAGTTCCTGAACGTGATTTGAAACCTAAAACTCAATTCTGGCATGTGAATCCGGAAATTGCAGGAGCCGGTTATTTTTACGATTTGGGCTCACATCAGTTCGACTACCTTGATTTTCTATTCGGACCCATCACTGAAGTTCATGGATTTGCCAAAAATATCGCCGGATATTATTCTGCTGAAGATACGGTTTCTGCTTCGTTTTCGTTTGATTCAGGAGTTACCGGAATCGGGAGCTGGTGTTTTGTGGTTGCAAAAGGAAACGAAGATGATATCATCGAGATTTCAGGAACAAAGGGGAAAATTACCTTTTCCAGTTTTCAGCATGGCGATGTACAACTAACCACTCCGGAAGGAACAATCAGTTTCAACTTCAAGAATCCTGAAAACATTCAACATCATCTGATCCAGCAAGTTGTTCAGGAGTTATGCGGTGAAGGAAAATGTGTAAGCACAGGAAAGACTGCAGCCCGAACAAGTTGGGTTTTAGAAGAGATTGTTAGAGAATATTATAAAAAAATAACCACATAGGCACATAGGACACATTAGAGAAAATAAAAAAAATCGATGTGACCTATGTGGTTCAACTATAAGACTATGAAAATTATTATTGACGATAAAATCCCCTACATCCGAGGCGCATTCGAAGGAGTGGCCGAGGTAATTTATCTGCCCGGTTCGAAAACAACTCCGGAAGTAGTGAAAGATGCGGATGCAATTGTAACTCGCACCCGAACCATTTGCAATGAAAAACTGCTGGCCGGTTCAACAGTCAAATTCATTGCTACAGCCACGATTGGATACGACCACATCGACACAGACTACTGTGATTCCGCAGGGATTAAATGGACAAACGCTCCGGGATGCAACAGCAAATCGGTGGAACAATACATTGCCTCTACATTGATGGTTTTGGCTGAACGAAAAAATCTGCAATTGAAAGATTTGTGTATTGGCGTGGTTGGCGTTGGAAATGTAGGTAGCAAAGTAGCTCGTGTAGCTGATCTGCTGGGCATGAAAGTTCTGCTCAATGACCCTCCGCGCGAACGTGCTGAAGGTTCTTCCACGTTTATCAGCCTGAATCAGGTGATGGACGATGCCGACATCATTACCCTTCATGTTCCGCTAAACATGAAGGGCGAAGATGCCACGTTTCATTTGGGAGACGAGACTTTCTTTTCCGTATTGAAAAAGAAGCCGATTCTGATCAACTCTTGCCGTGGTGAAGTTGTTGATACATTGTCAGTGAAAAATGCGCTGAAAAATGGTCATATTTCCGGATTTACTTGCGATTGCTGGGAAAATGAGCCTGATATTGATCTGGAATTATTGGCGATGACCGAAATTGCCACCCCGCACATTGCCGGTTATTCGAAAGACGGAAAAGCGATCGGCACACAAATGAGCGTTCATGCAATCAGCCAATTCTTTGGATTAGGATTTGAAAACTGGCAACCTTCAGGAGTGGAGCAACCAGCAAACCCGGTTTTTAAACTGGATGGAACAGGACTAAACGAACAGGAAATTATTGCCAAAGCAATTTTGCATACCTACGATATCAAGAACGACGATCAGGATTTTAGGAAAGACACGGCAAAATTCGAACAATTGCGTGGCGATTATCCAACCAGAAGGGAGTTTCCGGCGTTTACTATTTTACCGAAGAATATAGAGGAAGAGACTTTAGAAGTATTGAAAAAACTAGGATTTTCTATTCACTGATAAATTGAGCCCTTTTAGGGTTTTATTTTTTATAAGTCCAAACCCGTGAATCGACACTCATAATAAGAAACATTCAAAAACAATAAGAAATGAAAAAATTAGCAGACATTGGATTAATCGGGTTGGCCGTAATGGGCGAAAATCTGGTATTGAACATGGAAAGCAAAGGCTTTACCGTTGCCGTTTTTAACCGTACCACCGCTCGTGTTGACGAGTTTATGGCAGGTCGCGGCGCAGGAAAAAACTTTATTGGAGCGCATTCGATTGCAGAATTGTGCGCCTCGCTCGAAAGCCCACGCAAAGTAATGATGCTCGTAAAAGCCGGACAACCGGTAGATGATTTCATCGAACTGATTATTCCTCATCTGGAACTGGGCGACATCATTATCGACGGTGGAAACTCACATTTTCCGGATACCATACGCCGCACCAAATATGTTGAAAGCAAAGGTTTACTTTTCATCGGAACCGGTGTTTCGGGTGGTGAAGAAGGTGCTTTATTGGGCCCATCGATGATGCCGGGCGGATCGCCAGCTGCATGGCCAGCTGTAAAAGAAATATTCCAGGCAGTTTCGGCAAAAGTGGAAGACGGTTCTCCTTGCTGCGATTGGGTTGGAGACGGTGGCGCAGGTCATTTCGTAAAAATGGTACACAACGGAATCGAATACGGCGATATGCAAATTATCTGCGAAGCCTATCAATTAATGAAAGAAATGCTGGGCATGAGTGCAGACGAAATGCACGACGTTTTCAAAAAATACAATGAGGGCGACCTCGATTCGTACCTGATTGAAATTACCCGCGACATTCTGGGTTTCAAAGACGAAGACGGACAACCAATGGTCGAAAAAATTCTGGACACTGCCGGACAAAAAGGTACCGGAAAATGGACTGCCGTTTCTGCTCTTGATCTTGGAATTCCATTAACTTTAATCGGCGAATCTGTATTTGCACGTTGCTTGTCGGCTCAAAAAGACATGCGAGTGGAGGCTTCAAAGGTACTTAGTGGTCCGGTAGTAGATAAAACTCTTGACAAAGCACTGATGATTTCAGACCTGAAAGATGCTTTGTTCGGATCCAAAATTATTTCGTATGCACAAGGCTATAACCTGATGATGGAAGCAGCCAAAGAATACGGCTGGAACCTGAATTACGGCGGCATCGCCCTGATGTGGCGTGGTGGATGCATCATCCGCTCGGTATTTTTGGCCGACATTAAAAAGGCATTCGATACCAATCCTGATTTGCAAAACCTGCTATTGGCACCTCATTTCAAAGAAATCGTTGAAAAAGCCCAGGCCGGATGGCGTCGAGTTTGTGCCACTGCACTCACCAACGGAATTCCGGTTCCTGCACTGACATCAGCGCTTTGCTATTTCGACGGAATCCGCAGCGAACGCTTGCCAGCCAACCTGTTGCAGGCTCAACGCGACTATTTCGGCGCTCACACCTACGAACGCGTTGACAAACCACGCGGCGAATTCTTCCACACCAATTGGACCGGAAGAGGTGGAGACACAACATCGAGGACTTACGTAGTATAAGAAGCCCCCTCCAAACCTCCCCCGAAGGGGAGGCTTACAAAAAGCCACTTCCCTGAAATGGGGAGTGGCTTTTTGTGGCTTGATCCGATGACAGGAGTTCATCGGATCAGCAGTTGCTTCATGTGAGGGTTTCACTTAAAGTGAAGCCCTCACTAATCTTGATAAATGATCTCACTCATTCGATCAGCCCCAATTCCTTCGCCAACTCCCGATTCACGAGTTTACCTTTTCTTCCGCAGAAATAATCGCGATACGAAGAAAATTCCCAATTTTAAGGATTGCTGACTAGACGGTCGTTTACCGGATTTGCGTGGATATAATTGAAGCATACATTCAGGTAATTGGTTTCCGGCAAATTAAGGTTTCCTATCATCCCGAAATGGGAGTTGAAATAAGCCGGAGAAATACCTTGTGGCTCGGTGAGGGAAAAGGCTTTGGTTTCTTTTTGGAACAATGAACCCGTGATTTTTTGCTGTTTCTGAATTGCACGAGAATAGGAACGAAGGATAATTCCAATCGAATCATTTAAAGTTCTCATCTTCGAAGGTTTAGTGAGGGTTTCACTTGAAGTGAAGCCCTCACTATCGCTTGCAGTAACCAACTCACTAATCGCAACACTAACCTGATTCACCGAAATCATCAAATGAAAATGGTTTGGCATCAGGCACCAGGCCAAAATATCGGCATGTGGCAAAATACATTTCCTGATTTTTTCAAAAAAAACAGATAGTTTTCGCGATTGAAAAACACTGTCTGCGAATTATTTCCACGGTTAAAAACGTGATAAATTTGGCCATTGGTGAAATCCATAATTCGTTTTTTTCTTCAAGTTAATACTTTTCTTAACATTTTTTGTGATTTCCTGTCGAATAAAGATGATTTCTGGCGACCCTGTGAAAAATTTATCCAAAATCCGGCATTGGCAAAGGTTTTTGTCGATAATATTCATCCGGTGAAACCTGACAAGTTATACGTCGTGGTGAAACCGTTGGAAGATTTTGTATCGGATGAAGAGCCTGAATCTGTTCTATTTTTTGTGAATGCCGACCAGTTAAGTGCATTGGTATTTTTATCGCATTTCGATACTCCCGGAAGCATGGATCGGGTGTTGGCACCCTTTGTATCGTCGTGGATGGCATTGGTTACATTACCAATGAAACTGGCCAAAAATAAGGAAGATAAAGCAGTCATCGGTAATTTTGATATTGCAGTCCGAATACGGATGCCTGACGATTTATTGTCGTTTGCCCTACCCTACCAATTTCTGAAAAAGTTGGCTGAGTTCCTTCCAGAAAGTTTTGTCACAACACACAACTGGGGAATACTGAAAAGCAGAATCAATTAATACCAGACTTCAGATTTTGTTAATTTCAAGAATAGAAACTAAATTCGATGATGCTCTGAAAACAAATCAAATGCTGTCTCCACAGAAATGCATATTTTCTTTTCCATCACCTGTATTCGAAGGTACGGTTCAATATCCATGCTGAAAGTTTCGGAATTAATGTGAGATATGTTTTTGGAAAATAATAGTAGCGCAATTCAATTTCGAAATATTCTTACCTGAATGTTTCGAAGTATATAAAATGAAAAATGCAAATACCTCTTCTGAAGTATTTGCATTTTTGCTTACTCGATATTTGTAGAAGTTTTATTCCAGATAAGTATATCCGTAAAGACCTGATCGGTAGTTCGATAAGAATTCTTTTCCTTCTTCCGCAGTAATAATTCCTGATTTTACCGATGAAGTAACCCAGGTTTCGACGGTTCGTACCAGCTTTTTTGCATTGTATTGAACGTAGTCAAGTACTTCCGCAACTGTTTCTCCATCAATAATCTGGTCGATGCTATATCCTTTATTGTCGACCGAAATGTGTACAGCATTGGTGTCGCCAAACAGGTTGTGCAAATCGCCCAAAATTTCCTGATAAGCGCCAACTAAAAACACTCCCATGTAATAGGGCTCTTTTGCTTTTAAACCGTGTACCGGCAAATAATACGAGAAATTGCGTGTAGAAATAAAGTTGTCGATTTTTCCGTCCGAGTCGCAGGTAATGTCCTGAATGGTTGCCGAACGATCAGGCTTTTCATCCAATCGTTGAATGGGAATTATCGGGAAAATCTGGTCAATAGCCCAGGAATCGGGTAGGGACTGGAACAACGAGAAGTTGCAGAAGTATTTATCCGAAAGTAATTTAGGGAGATATAAAAGTTCTTCAGGAATATGCTTTAGCTCACCAGTCATTTGGTGAATTTCTTTGGTAATCGACCAGAATAAGCGTTCAATCTGCGCACGGGTTTTCAGATCGAGATGCCCTAAACTGAATAAATCGAGCGCTTCTTCGCGAATTTGCTGGGCATCGTGCCAAGTTTCGAGCATCTTCGATTGGTTGAGCTGTTCCCACAAGGAAAACAATTCGCGAACCAGTTCATGGTCGTCGTCTTTCGATTCCTCCTCTTCGCCCATAGTAGGCAAAGTAGATGTTTCGAGCACTTCGAAAATCAGAACCGAATGATGAGCCGTTAATGACCGGCCTGATTCAGTAATAATATTTGGATGAGGAATGTTATTTTTATCACTGGCATCAACCAGGGTTGCAATGGCATCGTTCACGTATTCCTGAATGCTGTAATTCACGCTGCTTTCGCTGCTCGATGATCGGGTTCCGTCGTAATCGACACCCAAGCCACCACCGATATCCACGAATTCAACATTAAAACCTTTCAAATAAAGTTGCACATAAAATTGCGAAGCTTCGCGCATAGCCAATTTGATGCGGCGTATTTTGGTTACCTGACTTCCGATATGAAAATGAACCAGTTTCAGACAATCTTTCATGTCTTTTCTCTCCAGTATATCAAGTGCTTCGAGCAATTCACTTGAAGTCAAACCGAACTTGCTTGCATCGCCGCCTGAATCTTCCCATTTACCACTTCCGGAGCTGGCTAATTTGATGCGAATGCCTATGTTTGGCTTAATTTTTAGCCGGTGCGCAATTTTAATGATCAGTTTCAGCTCATTCAGTTTTTCGACGACCAGATAAATGCGGCGTCCCATTTTTTGAGCAAGAAGGGCCAGTTCAATGTAGCTTTCGTCCTTGTATCCGTTACAGATAATCAGAGAATCGTTATCAGTATTGATAGCGATTACAGCATGTAATTCAGGTTTTGATCCTGCCTCCAATCCAATGTTAAACTTTTTGCCATGGCCAACAATTTCTTCAACCACCGGGCGCATCTGATTCACCTTGATGGGGTAAATGATAAAGTTTTGGGCTTTATATTCGTACTCTTCGGCAGCTACTTTAAAGCAACTGGCCATTTTTTCAATCCGGTTATCCAGAATGTCGGGGAAACGAAGCAACATCGGTGCCGAAACGTCCCGAAGCTGAAGTTCTTCAACCAATTCGTGCAGGTCGACCTGTATTCCGTCTTTTTTAGGAGTTACAGTTACATGACCTTTTTCGTTGATGGAAAAAAAGTTGATCCCCCAACCATTGATGTTGTAGAGTTCAGCTGAGTCTTCAATACGCCATTTTCTCATTAAGGAAAAGTTAATTGTTTGTTTATACTCTTTTTTTATGCCTGAATTCAGACCTTTCATTTAATTTTTACCCTGAAAAACCGATTAATCTTACCTGCTATTTATGTCGGTACAATTCGATGCTTAAAACCGAATGAGAGAATTCCGCTATAAACCGCGCTATTCCTAATCGTTCAAACGTTTTTCAACCGCAGTAAAAGTAATAAAATATTGAAAATGATTTGCTTTATTTTGAAGGCTCAAAAATGACAGAAAATAAAATTTCAGAACTTCCTTACGACTCTCCTGATAATGATCTGTTTCACAATTTCGTTCTTATTTCTTGGTTTATTGGCTAATCAAAAACTCATAACTCCCGGCGGCCAGATTGGTCAAATATTCTGAGCCAATTGTTTGCTTATAAACCTCTTTTCCGTTTAAATTGATCTTTTTCCCACTTAGTTTTAATCTAGCCGAACTATTGGCAGGAATTACCACCTGATAAATAACCGTATTTTCAACTCGTTTCCACGATGATTGAATATTGCCAAAAGGTCCGGCATGACTGGCCTGGAACGAATTCAGGCCTTTTACAAAATGAGGTTCGAGCAATACATTTTTAAAACCGGGTTGTGATTCATCGGGTTTCAGTCCGCCTAACACTTTGTAGTACCATGCTCCAATTTCGCCAAACATGATGTGGTTGAGCGATATGTCGCGGGTGGCATCAATGGGCCAGTTTTCGTAAAGCGAGGTTGCGCCGTTCACGATCCACCATCCCCACGAGGGAAATGTTTCCTGAGAAGCCACTTGATAAGCCAGATCAGCATATCCGTTCTCACTCAAGGCATTCAGGATGGTTTTCGTTCCAAGCAAACCAACATCCAAATGTTTATTGTCAGCAATCACTCGTTTAGAAAGGTTTTCAGCCACTTTCGCTTTCAGGTTTTCAGGAACAATTCCACAGAAAAGCGGAGCACTCAGTTCTGTTTGCAAGCCAGTGCCATAAATTCCAGTTTCCTGATTCAGGTATTTAGCATTGATTGCTGCTGAAATTTTGGTTGCCAAAGCCGAATATTTCTGATGGTCGGCATCGTTTTTAAGAAGTTTGGCAACTTTTGCCAGAATGTTGGCATCCACAAAATAATAAATCGACGAAGTCAATTCTTTCGGTGTAACCGATTTTACCGGAACCCAGTCGCCCAAACCCCAGTCGGTAATATCATTCGGGCTAATGTCGGTAATATGATCCACATATCTTTTGAGGTTGTCGTAGTTGTCTTCCAGCATCTTTGAATCGCCGTAAAACAGGTAAATATTCCAGGGAATTATGGCAATGGTGCTGGTCCAGTCGGGGCCGTTTGCCCAGGTGTAGCCCCAACCGCTCGTTGGAATAATGGCAGGTAAAACTCCGTTAGGTTGCTGCTCGTCACGGTGATCGGCAAGCCATTTTTCGTAAACGGTAATTCCATCAAAATTGAATAAACCAGTTTCACTTGCTATGTGTGCATCGCCTGTCCAGCCATTCTTTTCGCGCTGCGGGCAATCGGTTGGGTAACCATACAAATTCGACAGATAGGAAACGTTGGTTGCTTTCCAGATTTTATTCAATGTTTCGTTCGAGCTGCTTACCTGCCCCACCGGAGGAACATCGCTGTGCATAAAAATTCCAGTCAGGCTATGGATTTCAACCGGACGATCGCTCGAAACCTCCACATACTGAAATCCTTTGTAGTTGAAATGCGGCCAGAAAGTTTCCACCCCTTCACCACTCAAAGTATAAATATCGGTCTGGAACGGATCTTTATCATCAGTCGGACGGTAATGCACTTCGATGTTCGACATGTTCACATTTCCGTCTTTGAAAATCATTTCAGCATGTTTCAGGCGAATAGTTGTTCCGCGCTCACCTTTTACGCTGATCCGGCTGATTCCGGCAATGTTTCGGCCCAAATTGTAAACCGACTTTAGTTCGCTTATTTTATTCACGCTGGACGGACTAATTTCTTCAACAAAGCGAATCGTGTGTAGTTGCTGAGCCACTATATTTTGAGAAGGTGCATTGACCGGAATGGTATTTTTCCACTTCGAATCATCGAATCCGGGTTTATCCCAGCCGGGCTGATTGAGCCGCGCATCGTGGTGTTCTGCGGTATAAATACTGTT
>JBBQMW010000083.1:0-16274 GCA_038329265.1 Bacteroidales bacterium
TTTTCGTGGGCCAAAGAAGGCGAAAGCCGCGGCGCTGGTGAAATTCTGTTTACCTCGATGAACCACGATGGAACCAAGTCAGGTTTTGCCAACAAGGAACTGTCGAAAATGTCAGACATGCTGCGAATTCCGATTATTGCATCGGGTGGCGCCGGAAACATGGATCATTTTGTGGATGTATTTACAGAAGGAAAAGCCGATGCAGGATTGGCTGCAAGCATTTTCCATTACAAGGAAATTGCGATACCGGATTTGAAAAATTATTTGAAAGGAAAAGGAATCGTAATCCGATAGAATTAATTGTTAAATTTGTCACTTGAAGCAACATAGATTAAAAAAAATGGAAAATACACAATTAGATTTCACAAAACTTGGTAACGGATTAATTCCAGCCATTATTCAGGATAATACAACCAACGTGGTTTTGATGTTGGGTTTTATGAACGAAGAGGCAGTTGCCAAAACAGAAGAAACCGGACAGGTGACTTTTTACAGCCGCACTAAAAACCGTTTGTGGACCAAAGGCGAAGAATCGGGCAATTTTCTGAACGTCGTATCCATCGCTCCGGATTGCGACAATGATACGCTTTTGATCAAAGTAAATCCGGTTGGTCCTGTTTGTCATACCGGAGATGATACCTGTTGGGGCGAAGAAAATGAGGAAAGCGATCTTCAGTTTCTGGAATATCTTCAGGATTTTATTGATCAGCGAAAACAGGAAATGCCTGAAGGTTCATATACAACTTCGCTGTTTCAGAAAGGAACACGCACCATTGCCCAGAAAGTGGGCGAGGAAGCCGTTGAAACCATTATTGGCGCCATGGCCGACGATGATGAAAACTTTTTGTATGAAGGAGCTGATTTGTTGTATCACCTCATCGTTCTATTATCACACAAAGGTTATCGGATTGAAGATTTAGCACGGGAATTAAAGAAAAGGCACAAATAATTCAGGCAAAATATGAACACATTGATAAAAAATTTTCTGTTAGCATTCAGTGCTATTTTTCTCATTTCTTGCGGAATCATGCGTCAGCCAGTTACAACAACTGTTCCGGATAATAATAAAACCTATCAGGTTGATTATTTGTTTGAACATGATGGTTGCAAAGTATACCGGTTTCAGGATATAGGACACTATGTTTATTTTACCAATTGCGTTGGCGACGTTACCAGTATCAAGAAAGATTCGACGGAATCTCGTGTGATAAATCAAATAAGGAACATTTCGCCAAAATAATCAGACTAGTTTAACTTCAGCCTCCGGAAATTTAGGAAGATAAATGCTGGTTTTGTGTTATAAAAAGCGGAGAATTCTGTAAAAAGAGTTCTCCGCTTTTCATTTAAATGCACCTAAATTGTTAAAATAGTAGTATTTACACAAACTTAACCTCAGCCTTACCTTAAAATCAATTTTGATTGGATTAATCGGCTATCTTTGCGCCTTCATTTTTGGAACCTATGCAGAAAATTAGAAACATTGCAATTATTGCCCACGTCGACCACGGGAAAACCACATTGGTCGACAAGATGATTTACTATTGTAACATCATGAAAGAACACGAGAAGAAACAAGAGTTGATTCTCGACAGCAACGATTTGGAGCGCGAAAGAGGAATTACCATTCTGGCAAAGAATGTATCAGTCATATATAAAGATGTTAAAATCAACATCATCGACACTCCGGGTCACGCCGATTTTGGGGGCGAAGTTGAACGGGTATTGAACATGGCCGATGGTGTTTTGCTATTGGTCGATGCGTTCGAAGGAACCATGCCACAAACCCGTTTCGTATTGTCGAAAGCTTTGGCTTTAGGCCTGAAACCAATTGTAGTAGTTAACAAAGTTGATAAACCAAATTGTCGTCCCGAAGAAGTTCACGAACAGGTTTTCGACCTGATGTACAACCTGAATGCCACCGAGGATCAGTTGAATTTCCCAACTATTTATGGATCAGCTAAACAAGGTTGGATGTCAGACGACTGGAAAGCGCCTGCTGATAATATTGTAGCTTTATTGGATGCTATTATCAAATACATTCCGGGACCAGTTCCAAATCCTGGAACTCCCCAGGTTTTAATTACTTCACTCGATTATTCATCGTATGTTGGCCGTATTGCGATTGGTCGTATTCATCGTGGTGAAATTAAAGAAGGTATGAACGTTTCGCTTGTAAAACGCGACGGTTCGGTGAAACGCACCAAAGTGAAAGAGCTGCATACATTTACAGGTCTTGGACGAGTGAAAGTTGAGAGTATGATTTCCGGAGACATTTGCGCGATGGTTGGTATTGAAGGTTTCGACATTGGTGATACCGTTTGCGATTGGGAAAATCCTGAACCACTCGATCCGATTGCAGTTGACGAACCAACGATGAGCATGTTGTTCATGATCAACAATTCGCCATTCTACGGAAAAGAAGGAAAATTCGTGACTTCGCGTCACTTAAAAGATCGTCTGGAAAAAGAATTGGAGAAAAACCTCGCATTGCGCGTTTTACCTACCGATTCAGCCGATTCATACACAGTTTACGGACGTGGTGTACTTCACTTATCAGTTCTTATTGAAACGATGCGTCGTGAAGGATACGAACTTCAGGTTGGACAGCCACAGGTTTTATACAAAGAAATTGACGGCGAAAAGTGTGAGCCAATCGAAGAAATGCACGTTGACGTACCTGAAGAATATTCAGGAAAAGTGGTTGAAATGGCTTCGCAGCGTAAAGGCGAGATGCAAACCATGGAACGCAAAGGCGATCGGATTCACCTCGAATTTATTATTCCATCTCGCGGAATTATTGGTATGCGTACAAACATGCTGACAGCCACTGCAGGTGAAGCGGTTATGAACCATCGTTTTATTGAATATCAGCCTTACAAAGGACCTATTGATATCCGGAATAACGGATCATTGGTTGCTCTTGAAACCGGAACTGCATTTGCATATTCAATTAGCAAACTTTCAGATCGCGGATCATTCTTTATCGATCCTGCACAGGAAATCTATGAAGGACAAGTTATTGGTGAAAATACCCGAGCTGACGATTTGACCGTCAACGTGACCAAGCCCAAAAAGTTAACCAACATGCGTGCCTCTGGTACTGATGAAAAGATGAGGTTGATTACACCAATCCGTTTCAGTTTGGAAGAAGCTCTGGAATACATTAAAAGCGACGAATTGGTCGAAGTGACTCCGCTTTCTATTCGTATGCGGAAGACTAATCTGAAAGAACACGAACGCAAAAGAATAGCTAAAAATAGCTAATTCCACTTTGGCATTTAAATATTAATGAAGCCCTGATCTGTTAACCCGGATCCGGGCTTTTCATTTTTTTTGATGTCGTTTAAAAATTCAGCCTTGTTTTTGTGCAAAATATGTAACAAAAATGAAAGGTTCGTATTTTTTCGTTGTAGAAAGGTCTATTTCATTGACATCATTTTCTACAACATAATCCCGAATAAAAAAGGTTTTAAACACATCTTTCAAAAAATAGTTTTCGTATATTTTAATGATTAATTCTAATAATTCAAAACATACGGCTATGAATGTCATTTCAACTTGTTTGACCGGAACTGCTACTATTTTAACAAGCAGAAAAATTGCTCAATCGTTCAGCGAGAACATCTACGAACTCTCTTCTGTCAGGCGCAATTGGTCGCCTGAGTATGCTGAAAATCTGAAGAAAAGGATAGACAGTATTATGAACCACTATTTCAAACAGGATTCTCTGATCGACCATCTCGAAAAACACAGTCAGTTTTACGAATTGATGGTTGCAGCCTTGAAGGACATTACAGTATTTCGAGCCCAAATGAAAGTGGATTTCAGTCACGACAAGGATTTTCTAAAGAAAACCTTTGACGATTTGGGTTATGCTGATTATTTCAGTGATGCCAAAAATGGTGACCATTTCAGTCTTTATAAAATGATGGCTACATTAAGGAGAAATATGACTCCCGAATTAGAGTTGGTAATTTTGGCACGAGGTATCGACAAAGCGTTGATCAACAGGCTCCTCTCGTATCGCGAAAATTTGGCTGAATTAAAAAACTGCTTCGACATTTCACATGGATCCGATCAGTTAAGTCCAGACCTGAAACGTGAAATCAATTCCATCTATTCTGAAGTGAAAGACATTTGCCGCATTGCCAATGCCTACTACGAATTTGACCCTATTCAGCGCGATAGGTTCTGCTTCTATAAGGTCATGATTAATTTAAAGAAATCAACTCTCCAACCTACTCACAATTGATTTGGATTTTGGTATCCAAACTAATTTATAATCAATTCATTGTTAGTTGTTCTTTTACAACAACTAACAATGATTTTTCTGTTTACTATCCCCGATCGTCCGTTTCCTCATCCTCAATATCTTCCACTTCTTCATCCTCTGAAGAATACACCACATCAAGATCTTCGTCCTCAAAAACCTGCGGTTTGGTTTTGGTCACCTGAGCCAAAGGTTTCAGATTCGATGGGATGGGTTGATTCACCTTGTCTTCGAAGTATGGAAAAACATCTATGATGTTACAAACTGCAATTGAGGTGGTCTGGTAAGGCACTAAAACATACGAAAGGCCTTCTTCCAATCGCTGAAGTGCTTCTTTGATATCATCGGCAGCCACCAGGAAATAGTTGTTAATTTTCTTTTCTTTCCCAGCCTTTTCGTCAATGGTAACAATTCCAATTTTTGCTTTGTACCACCATTCGCCCACTTCGTGCGGGAAAATCTCTATGATATTTGATTTCTTGATGTTGTCGACCACAAACTCGCCACGAACCATTGTTTGCACTTGCTGAATGATGCGTGTTTCAGCATCGGTAAATGTCACGGCATCAACCAGATATACTTCATTCACTTTGCGTTCACGACCATCATCGTCGATTTTTACATATTTTACTTTACACTCGAACCAGGTTTGCATAGATTTATTTTTTTTTTGAATTGCAAAGATATTTCCTAAGCCGGAAAATCTTTGATTATACCCGATAAGTTATCCACAAAATCCGAATCGAATCGAGGCAATAAATTTTCAGGCTAAATAATTAATTTGCTTGTAGGTTTCAATCCTAAACTTAGGAAAACTGCATCCTATTTCTCCTCTTTTCCTAATGACAAATGACTTTTTCCTCTTTTCTATTCCAGCAATTTATCGGCGATACCATTGGCCAGGTCGACGTATAAACTAAAATGATCAGCTTTCATGGCACCTTTTTCTTCCAGGGCATCTCCAACGACTTCCCATTGAATTTCTTCCGCAAATTTCTGCAAGTTTTTAACTCCTCCACCATTCCAACTGTATGAACCAAAAATTCCGAGCAAATGGTTTTTAATTCCCATGTGCCTGATAGTTGTCAAAAGCGTTTCGACAGTAGGAAACATCGCGTTGTTATAGGCAGCACTTCCTAATATGAGTGCCTTATATTTAAATATATCGCTGATGATGAATGATGGATGAGTTTTGGAAGAATCGTAAACCCTGATGTTTCTTATACCTCTGACAGCAAGCTGGCGGGCAATAATCTCGGCCATCTTAGCTGTATTTCCGTACATTGAACCATACACGATTACCGCTCCGGGTTCTGTTTGGTAAGTACTTAATTTCTGATATTTATCCAGAATAAAATCAATGTGCGAGCGCCAAATCATACCATGAGTGGCAGCAATCATTTTAATATCGTACTTGGCAATTTTCTTTAATGCACGTTGGGTGTGCGGGCAATATTTGCCGACTATATTCGAGAAATACCTTACAATTTCTTCGTCGTATTGAGTGTAATCCAATTCATCGTCAAAAATTCCACCATCAAGCGTCCCGTAACTTCCACAGGCATCGCCGGTAAACAGAATTTTATTTGTCGATTCAAAAGTAACCATCGTTTCAGGCCAGTGTACCATAGGAATTGTCGTAAACTGAAGGTTGGTTTTACCCAGCGAAAGTTCCGAATCATCGTATACTTCAAGTGATTTTTGATTCACCTGGTAAAAATTGGCGGCCATCTCAAAAGTTTTCTTATTCCCTACCAGCGTGATGTTTGGATACTTTGATATTACAGCTTTTAATGCTCCGGAATGATCAGGCTCCATGTGATTGATGACAAGGTAATCCACCTGACGTCCGTCAGTCAGGACCTCAATCTGGTCAAGAAAATCATCGATGTACGAACGTTCCACGGTATCAATTAACGCTATTTTTTCATCAACAATGAGGTACGAATTATATGAAACACCTTTTGGAATGGGCCAGATATTTTCAAATAGGTGGGTTTTGCGGTCGTTAAATCCCACATAGTAAATATTTTCGGCTAGATTAACCTTATGCATATCGAACTGTTTTGATGGTGTGTTTATTCAGGAGCGAAAATACGCAAATTCAGGCAACCAGAGGATTGCTATTTTCCAATCCTTCAGAAATTAAGGAAAAGATTACAAAGTATATTTCAGGCCTTGATTCCTTTATCGCCCAACCGAAAAAGCCTACTGAAATATCTCGAGCGAATCGAGGGCAGATTTATACTTTCGTGCATTTTCAAGATGACCGGAAAGATTCTTCGAAAAATTGTGGTAGCCCGAAAAATCCTGACGTGCACACATAAAAATGTATGGCGTTTTTGCCGCGTTCAAAACTGCATCGATGCTCGATATTTCCGGGAAATTAATAGGACCCGGAGGCATTCCGGCGTATTTATAGGTATTGTATGGCGAATCGACTTCGAGATGAGATTTCAATACCCGTTTGATCTTAAAATTACCCAATGCAAATTTAACGGTCGGATCGGCCTGCAAAGGCATCCCGCGTTTGATCCGGTTCAGGTATAAACCTGCGATAATTGGTCTTTCATCTTTCTTATTGCTTTCTTCCTGAACAATTGAAGCCACAGTCATAACTTCTTCAGGAGTTAAGCCCAACTCAGTCGCCTTTTTAATCCGGTCTTCGTTCCAGAAATGCTTATACTCCATTGACATGCGTTCGAGAAACTGATCAGCAGTAGTTGTCCAGTAAAATTCATAGGTATTCGGGATAAACATACAATGGAAAGTGCTTTGCGTAAACCCGTATTTTTCGTGTATAGCAGGATCATTAAATTTCAGCAGAAGCTCCATTGAATCGGGTTCGATGTATTTCGAAACTGCACCAGCCAGCTCATCGATAAACCGCAAATTATTGAAAGTTACCTGAACAGGCTGCTGATCTCCGGATCGCAGCATATTTAAAATTTCGTTGGTATTCAATCCTTTATCGAGCAAATACTTACCTGCTTTTATTAAATTGGGGTAATTCTTCCGTTTGGCAACCCACTCGAAAGCCTTATAATTCTCGATGATTTCGTATTTCTTCAAACTATCTAAAACCTGTTGGTAGGTGGCATTCTTCGGAATAATAATACTTCCAGGAGTGAGAATATTGGCTTCAAAAATATACCGGTACAGTTGATACGCACGAATTCCGGTACCCGCAAGCACTATAACAAAAATGATGATGATCCATTTATTCAATCGGGGAAATAGCATAAGCTTACATTTCGTTGTTAATTCCATTGATGATGATTTTTGCATAAAAATAATCATTTCAATGAAAGTACCTAAATTACGATGAAAGTAGGCAATCGCCAAAAGACAAAGCCTTGAGCTGAGATTTCTAAAGGAATCAATCTTTCAACCCTAGCAACAAAAAATCACTTACAAATTTATTTTGTAAGTGATTGATTATAAGTTGTCCTGTTAGGTCTCGAACCTAAACTCTTCTGAACCAGAATCAGACGTGTTACCAATTACACCACAGGACAGAATATTTGTTGACCCACTAGGGCTCGAACCTAGACTCTACTGAACCAAAATCAGTTGTGTTGCCAATTACACCATGGGTCAATCCTTAGTTGCCTTTTCTTTAAAGACGGTGCAAAAATATAAAAATTATTTTTTCAGGCTCTGTTTTATGAGTAAATTTTCGATATACCGCTAATGTTTGTTGTTACTTCTTAATATGTAATTAAACTCCCCTACGATTATCGTTTATGATTCAACAGATTACAACTACATTTACGTTAATCATCCTTCAAAATATTCACGTTAACAATGATCAGTGAATTTAACCTGAATTGCTTTCCGGAGTAATCCAGAACAACACGAATGTTGCAGAATAATCCGCTTTTGTCAATGTCAGGATTGAGATTTGACGAATTAAGGTTTGTCAGGATATTTCAATTTTTTTAATAATTTCAATCCTCTCGATGAAATCCCGGCCGACCCGTGGTATTCAATTTCATTTTCGATTAAATCAATCAGTTCACCGGCAAAATCGGGTTCTTTCTGAGCAATATTGAAAAGTATTTGCATGGCATGTACCCGAACTGCAATAGGTTCAGCAGCATTGGTAAATTCCTGAATACAAAAATTCAACAACAATGCCACATTTTCTTCCGGAATTTCGTGCAAACTGATTAATTTCAACAAATGTCTTTTTTTGCTGGAGTTTTTTGTAGTCAGCAAAAAATCGGTCATCGCCGGAAGATATGGAATTACCAGTTCCGGATGTTGATAGTGAATCAGCTCAAAAAGATACATGGCTCGCCAGTTTATGGCTTGTGAGTCGTCGAAAGCAATACTCAGCAGAATATCCGTCGCTTCGGGGTGCTCCCAACAATGAGTGATCACAAGTGGCATGTTTTCCCACGATTGAATGATTTTCTGAAGTTCTTTTTTTGTCATTTGAAAAGTTGTCTTCATCGTTTTGCCCGATAAAGATAATTGTCCTCCGGTGATTGGCAAAACAGTAAACATTGGTTTCGCTTCGATGAATGGGAGACGATTAATTGGCTGGAGGCCGATCGCAAATTGATACTCAGACATCAGGAAACACTGAAATCGTTGAATTTGAACATTTATTGACTAGTAAACTTGAAGTATGCAACGGCAAACTATTGCACCAGATGTGGGAAAATCAATGCAAAGGCCACAAAAACCGCAGTCCAGCTAAGGATGGATAAAACCATAAAAGGCATGGCAAATTTATGCTTCGAATAGTATTTGTGGAGTAAAAATGCGCCAAACGGGATGCTCAAAACTAATGGTGATAAAATGACGATGCCGGGCAAACCATATTTCGATCTGAATTTGGCAATAAACCTGCTCCTTTTTGAAAACACCCGTTCACCGGTTATCGACTTGCGCCAAAGGACAAGCTTCCGATATTCAAACCGAACCGATGCAGGGATGTATTTACGAAGAAAAGTTTTGACGTGGTGAAACCGGTTGATGGCAAAACCGCTGAAATGATAAAAGAAGAAAAATCCAACAAGGCCACCTAAAGTAACTGATATAATGGTCTGTTGAAAATTCAGACCGATCAAAATGGCAAAAGGAAATGTCAATACATACTTTACTGAAGCCAATAAAAATACTTGAATTATTTTAAGTGCCGATACCATAAATCTTCTCCTTCGGGTAAACTTCAAAAACAAAACGTCAAATGTCGTTATAATGTTGTTACAAAGAACTGATAAGTTCCTGAATTTTAAGTTTTTTAAGAATTTTTATCATTTCGCCTCCGGAAATATCCTGAAAATAAGTTCTGAAATCTACCGTCTGATGCGGGTTTCAGGATAAATATCATTAATTATCCGATCGATTTCAAATTGGTCGAAATTGATTTTCATTTCATTGATGTAATTTAAACCCCAGGAATATTGATTCCCTTAATTTTTCGGTACAAATCGAGTGCATATAAATCGGTCATTCCAGAAACAAAATCAACAACTGCCTGCACTTTTTGGTAGGTCGACTCATGATTTCCACCGTATTGATCGGGCATAAGCTGGAGCAGTTTCTTCGAAAATCCTTCATTCGGATTCAGGATTGCATCTACAAAAACCTCCAATAAAGTTCCAATAATCTGGTAGCCCGAAATCTCAATCTCAACCACCGACCGGTCATTGTAAATGTTCCGGATGCTCACATCTTTAATCTCACTAATTGCAGCCAACGAAGTAGGTTGAACCTGATCAATCAAGGCTTTCTGGAAATTTCCGTTAAAAATCGCAACGTGTTTTTCGTAAAAAACATCGATGCACTGTTTGACCAGTTTGCCAATGACGCTTGCCCGCAAATAGGCAATTTGTTCGTTTGGATCGGCAACCAAATTGAGCGTTTCATTCATCCGGATGATCTGTTTTTGCTCCGTTTGAGGATCAAAGAAATTCAAAAGCAATGATCGGGTTTGGTCGAATGAGTGAATTTTCAATTTGTGCGCATCTTCCAGATCCATCAATTGATAGCAAATATCATCGGCAGCTTCAACCAAAAATACCAACGGATGCCTGATGTATTTGTCCGGATTTTCACCAATCTGATTTAACCCCAGTTCGCTGGCAATTCTGCTGTAAATCTCCTTTTCGGATTGAAAAAAACCAAACTTGGGCTTTTCGGTGAGCATCGATTCGTACGGATATTTTACAACAGACGCCAATGTGGTATACGTCAGTGCAAAACCACCTTCTCGGCGGCCATTAAACTGATGACTCAGTAAGCGGAATGCGTTTGCATTTCCATCGAACTGGATAAAATCGCGCCACTCTGCCTCTGAAAGTTCATTCCGGAGCCGGGGTTCATTACTTTTCTTGAAAAACTGGGCAATGGCATCTTCGCCCGAGTGCCCGAAAGGTGGATTTCCCATGTCGTGAGCCAGACAAGCCGCTGAAACGACCGAACCAATTTCCAGAAAAAGAGGGTTTTCGATCTCCATTTTTTCACTTTCAGCTTTTTCGACAAACATGCTTCCCAAAGAGCGACCAACACTGGCAACTTCGAGGCTGTGAGTTAAACGGTTGTGTACAAAAACACTTCCGGGCAAAGGAAATACCTGCGTTTTATTCTGCATTCTCCGGAAAGGCGAGGAGAAAATAATGCGGTCGTAATCGCGCTGAAATTGTGTCCGGCTGTGTTTATGGTCTTTTGTAGCAAGTTCTTCCTGTCCCAACCGTGTGGTTGATATGATTTGATTCCAGTTCATTCCGGGAGATTTTTAAAATGTTTGTGTTCGGTAATTATTCATTTCCTTGTCGGCTTTTTTGCAATTTGGATAACAATGTTCCAATAAAAGCCAAAATTTCTCGCCATGATTCTTCACTACAGTGTGCGCCAGTTCGTGCAAAAGTACATAATCGATAAGGTATTCCGGAACCCGCATTAAATGCAGATTCAGATTGATGTTGTTGACCGACGAGCAGCTTCCCCAACGGGTTGACGCATTTTTTATCGAAACGTTTTCGTATTTAAACCCATGTTTTACAGCCAGTTCCTTCAGGCGTTTGGGTAAATAGACTTTTGCTTCCCAACGCATCACATCAATCAGGGTACTTTTAATAAATTCCTGAACTTTAGGTTGCTCGTGGCTGACCCTCTCAGGAATAAAAATCTGAATGATGCCGTTTCCAACACGGTTATATACTTTGTCGGTATTTCCTTTTGTGATGGTCAATTGGTGAAACCGTGTTTTAAAGCCACTCTCTGGCGTAAAAGTCGTTGATTTAGACTTAATTTTTATTTTTTGCTTTAGAATCCAGTCAACTTTTGATTCTACAAATCGTATTGCATCTTTGTGAAGCGCTGAAGGAGGCATGGATACCGAGATTTCGCCATCCGATTTTATACTCAGACGAATTCGACGCGACCGTTCGTTAATTGTGAATAAAACTGAACCAAGCTGTTCTATATTTATGTATTTTGTACTCATTCAATTGTTGAGGAATATTTTGCAAAAGTAATCAAACAAAAAAAACTAATCTTATGGAACAGAACAAACAATTTGAAGTTTTTGGGAGCTTAATAAAAACTGAAACGGTTTTCACGATCGAACACAAGATTCTACCCGGCACTTTAGTTTTTGAAGCATTAAAGCCATTTCCAGGCTATTACTACGACACCCCAACAGGCTCAAAACCAGTCTATTTATATTTAGCATTACAAGAGCAGTATCCGATCGAAGACATTTTACGGGCTTCACAAAAAATTCAACATGAATATAAAACACGCTTCGATGCAGGGAAAGGATTTCTATCTGTTCACGATTTAAAGTATGACGTCCTTCGAATCAGGCATTTAAAAGACTATGATTTGCTTGAAAAACTTCAGCGTTCGTTTACTGAAAACGGGATTCACTTTTTGCATAAATCGAAGAAGTATAAAGACGAATTGGTAAAAATCAGGATTGTAAAATTTTTTACGCTTAAAGAAATTGCAGAAAATATCTTTCTGGATAAAAATGAAAAATACCATGCCTACATCGAAATTCCACGACACCTTGGTTGGGAAGAATTTACGGCAATCACCAATAAAGTGAAATACAATTGGTTGGAAGGTAAATTTGATGCCGCGATGGGAGCTTTTTATTACAATGGCGAATTACATGAGTTAGTTCGTATTTATTCTGAAAAAATCGGTCTTGAATATCTTCAGGATTTACGGAAAGTCTATTTGGAGAAAATGAAATAATAAAGAGGTTTGTGGTGCATTGAACGATTTATATATCTTTAAACCGTCATTTTCGTAGACGATTCGAGCATCAACCGCAAAGGTTTTAACCCGGTTGAATACCCTGATTTGTATTTTACCTATCATGTTCGGGTAATCGGTGAAGGAAACAAATTCCGGATTCTCTTCGATCTCGATAAACCACTTCCAGCGGAATGGGAAAAGAAAGTCGGATTCAACTTCGAATTGTTCCCCGGTTTGCTATTTGGCAAAAGCTGGTATCTCGATCAGCAATCAGGAATCTTCCCGTTCCAGACCAATGGACTCATGCAAAAAGATTTGGACGGAAACTGGCAGGCTTTTCCGATGGCAAGCGGCCAAAAATTAACTGTTGCTCCTGAAACCGCGGCACAAACGATGGTAATCGAAAGCAAAGGTCAGCCGCTGCAACTGCTCGATGGCCGTTTCTACCACAACAATGGCTAATTTGTGGTTCGTTCGCTGGTCACTTCCGAAAAAACTGTCGGAGCCATCGAATGGGTGGTCGATTGCAATGTTTTACCCGATTTTCAGTCGAAACCTGTGGTTCATATCAGTCAGATTGGTTATCACCCCGATCAGCAAAAAATAGCAGTAATCGAAGTTGATAAAAACACACCAACTGTCGAAAAAGTAAGTCTGTACAACATTTCGGAAGCAAATGTGCCACATGCGCATTTACGAAGGTTACCGTGTTTGGCATGGACTCTGTTACATGGACGATGCGTTGATGGCTCCGGTTGATACCAATCATTTTGACGGATATTTACAGGACATTCAACTCCCGGGGCTGAACCGTAATGGCTGGCACGATGCAGGCGATTACGATTTGCGTGTCGAATCGCAGGCAAGCGAAGTCTGGATTTTATCTCAGGCTTACGAGGCCCTTTTTTGTTTTCGATGTTCATCTTTTTCTTTTCAATAATCGTCCGCGAAATGAAATCGAAAAAGGCACCAATCTTCCTTCGGACAAGATGTATACATACAAAAAGTAAAAGATATCCGATAAATATTGATCCGATGAACTTCCGTCATCGGATCTACGTGTTAACCGAATCTTTTCCCATTCCACCTTTTCTGAAAATTGAAACTCCTACCCTACCAAAATTGTCTATATTTCGGAAAATTTTGAAAACCCGATCATGAATACTCTAAACATAGCCATTCTGGGCTGCGGAACTGTTGGCGGGGGCGTTGCCCAAATTATCTCGGAGATCAACAATGAACTTTCGGTGAAAGCCAATGCAAAAATTGTTCTTCGGAAAATCGTGGAACTTTGTCCTGTTGTAGCTTCGGAACGGTTTAAACTTCCGCTCGAATTATTTTGTGGTGGCGGGAAAGACCTTTCAGGAGCAGAAGCCAATCAATACATTCAGGAGATTATTTCTTCCAAAGAAATCGATTTGGTGGTTGAAACCATTGGTGGCAAAAGCGACTTTGTTTACCAGCTTTGTTTGGACATTCTCAATTCGGGAAAACATTTGGTGACTGCCAATAAAGCTCTTTTAGCCGAACGGGGAAAAGCAATCTTTGAAACTGCCGAAGCCCGGAATGTAAAAATCGGGTTCGAAGCGGCTGTTTGCGGTGCAATTCCGATCATCAAAACCATTCAGGAAAGTTTTACCGGTGATAAAGTGCTATCGGTTTCAGGAATTATGAACGGAACCAGCAATTACATCCTGAGCCAGATGCAGAATGAAAAACTGGAGTTCGGAGTTGCGCTGAAAATGGCGCAGGAAAGTGGTTATGCCGAAGCTGATCCTGCGCTGGATATCAATGGCGGTGACGCCGGACATAAACTGATTCTGCTGATTAAACTGGCCTTCGGGATTGATGTTTCGAAAGAGGAACTTTCTATCTCCGGAATTGAAGACATTACTAAAGAAGACATTGATTTTGCCAGCGAAATCGACGCCAAAATCAAATTGATTTGCTATGCCAAGAAGGTGAATGGCGACATTTATGCTACGGTTCGTCCGATGCTGGTCAAAAACAGCAACTTCCTTTCGGATGTGAGTGGTGCCACCAATGCGGTGCGCATCAACAACAAATATTCGGGGGTTCATTTTCTGGTGGGCAAAGGTGCAGGCTCCACTGAAACCGCCATGTCGATTGTTTCTGATATCGTTTTCATTGCCCGCTACGGAGACAAAATCCGCAACATTCCGGCCAAACAGGAACGCAACCTGGCCGATGCGCGGCAGTTCGTTTTTCCTTACCTGATCACTTTCCACACCGGAAATATTCCCGGAACCACCGGTTTTATTGCCACTGCCATCGGAAAACAGGAAATCAACATCGAAACCGTGAGTCACAATCGGCACGCGGGCGAAAAAGCCATGTTCTCGGTAGCCACCATGCCCTGCACATTGGGGCAGATTGAAAATGCCATTCAGGAAATACGGCGGGAAAAACCGGGAATGTTATTGAGCGAACCGAAGATAATGCCGATATTGTATTGAAATCAGGTAACAGAAAAGAAAAGATGGCAGATATTGAACGGACAAAAGTCGCATACTTATTCGACGGATTAACAGGTGACATTCTTCCGGATGAAGCAGTCAAAATAATTAATTTATTTATGGTTAGCGAGTATATTTATTTGGGAGCTACCCGCGAAATTACCACTAAGCTTGAAAATCTCAATGAAGAGTTTAAATATCATCAGGATCACAACCCCATCCATCAAATAAAAGCCCGGGTAAAAACGCCTAAAAGTATTATGAATAAGCTGACCCGGCGCGGTTTTGGGCTCAGCATTGAGTCGGCCCGGAATAACCTTACCGATATTGCCGGTGTCCGCATTATTTGCTCATACATTGACGATATCTACCTGATTGCCAAACTACTGGCATCACAAGATGATATCGAGGTCATCCGAATATCCGACTACATTAAAAACCCAAAACCAAATGGTTACCGCAGCCTCCATCTGATTGTAACTGTTCCTGTTTTTCTGTCAGGAAACACTGAACTTGTTAAAGTTGAAATACAGATTCGAACCATTGCCATGGATTTCTGGGCATCGCTCGAGCATGAATTGTGGTACAAGCTGACCAATGAAAAAACAGAAGAAGTTACCCGTGAATTAAAAGATTGTGCCGATGGTATCGCCAATATTGATGCAAGAATGCAAAATCTACACAGCATTCTGACACTTTCAAAAGACCGGAGCGTTTAAGTCTAACAAGCAGCATATTTTTCGTATAGTGATAGTTGTCCATTTGAAAATATTTTACTTTGGTACGACAGTGTATTTACCAATTCCCCTGCACAGTTTTCCATCGAAAGTCACTCCTTCAACTACAATATCCACATCTCCCGTCTGATCGCTGTTATAAAAAGAAACATTGGCCACCCCGGTTGAGTCGGTTCTTAGAATCGGATTCCAGTATAGTGTACCCCGGAAATCAGTTTTCCGGATTGGTTGTACCTGGTTCTCGTATTGAGGGGCATAAAACTTACGAATCACGGAATAACCATAGATCTTGGCGCTTTTCATACCTACAGCATCAGTGGGAGTGTTCACAAATTTTTCTCCACGCTTGGTATAGAAATAAATTGCACCTCCACCCCGTATCCAACCACCAAGTGGGTTAAATTTTAATAATTCAATTTTATCAAAACTTGAAGCTGGGAATGTAGATAAAAGCATATAATCAACCGGAAATCCATCCAGATAAAGTGTTGCTGGACTTCCACGGTAATAGAATATCTGTTCTCCATAAATACCTATCTCAAGCCTCAATCCGGGAATCCTGCCATC
>JBBQMW010000084.1:0-16046 GCA_038329265.1 Bacteroidales bacterium
TAATAATTCCTGTCTGTTGATTCCGAGAATAACTTTTTTAACGCTGCGCTAAAAGTTATTGCCCCTAATCAACAACACAGAATAATCATCATTCTTGAATCTATCATATTAAAAATTCGCATTTACTAATTGAATTTTCGAGGGGGGTCAACATGCTCCGGATTTCGTACCGCCCGCCCGATTAGAAGGGGGTCAATATGCTCCGGATTTTGCAACCCATTTTGCAACTTTCAGGGGGGTCAGCATCTGCCGGACTGTCACACAAAGGAGCAAGTTAGGAGGAAAAGGAGCAGTTACAGCCTCCGCTCACAAATTAGCTCGAATCATTTACACAATGCTATTAAATAAGACCGAATTCAATTCAGAAATAATAGAAGGAAATCAAAAAAAATATACAGAAGACAAAATATTAAGGTTAGAAAAGCAAATAGCAAAATTAAAGGCAGCTTAAATAAAAGATCGTAATCATTTGATTTTCTACCTATAAAAAAGAGTTATATAGAAGATCTTACCTACGAAAATGAATTATGCATAAGAATATAAATTACTCCTAAAGCCATATGTGTAGCTTTCATGATAAATAGATGGTTATTATTCCAGCAATTGTGAAAATGATGATTATAGTAAGGATAATTACGCTACTCCCCAATGTTCGGACAATATAAGCAGCAAGTTAAGATGTTTTTTATGCTGCAATTTAATTCGGATAAAACGGGAAATAACTTTTTGGCCACCAAAAGCCAAAAAAAGTTATTCTCGTTTTATGCCGCAAACAGATATCTCTGTTTTGGTGTTTGATAATCTAACGATTGATGCAATCTCTCATGATTGTAAAACTGAAAATACTTTTCTAAGCCTTTCCATAAAGATAGGCCATTTTCGTACACATTCAGATACACGTTCTCATATTTGACAGACCGCCATAATCGTTCAATAAATATATTATCAAGGGCTCTTCCTTTTCCATCCATTGAAATTTTTATACTATTGTCTTTTAACGTATTAATAAATACTTCACTGGTAAACTGACTCCCCTGATCGGTATTGAAGATTTCAGGAACACCGTGGTTTTTGATTGCTTCCTTAAGTACTTCGGTACACCATTCGGCACTCATGGTATTGGATAAGGACCATTGAACAACGAATCTGCTGTGTAAATCGATAATGGCTGTCAAATACATAAACCCTGTTTTCATCGGAATATAGGTAATATCCATTGCCCAGACCTGGTTGCATCTGGAAATTTTCAGCCCCCTTAGTAAATACGGATATTTGTAGTGCGCTTTATCGCTGACCGTTGTATGTGGCTCTCTGTAAATTGTTTGCCAATTCATTAACTTCATCAATCGATTCACTCGTTTCTTGTTTACCTTGAAACCTGCCAATATGAGCAAGGCTGTAAGTCGTAACACACCATAAAAAGGGGTGCAGAAATACTGCTCATCCAACTGGCGCATAATTGCCAAATTCTCTTCTGATTCACCCGATGGAATATAGTAAAAACTACTTCGGGTAAGTGTAAGCAACTGGCATTGTGTTGAAATACTCAAAAAAGGACAGCATGGTTCAACCATGCTTTTTCGTTGTTCAGAACTGATCATTGTAGCTTTTTTTTTAACCAATCGTTCTCAACTTTTAACTGACCAATCTGGGCATACAAGATCTGAGTTTCTACTCCTTTATCTTTTTGATCCACTGAATCAGCAGAAAATAGATTACCAAAGTTTTTCAATGCGTGTGATTTCCATGTAGAAATCTGGGTTGGTGTGAGTTCATACTTCTTGGCTAAAACCTCTAAGGTTACACGCTCTTTGAGCGACTCTAAAACAACTTTGGCTTTAAACTCCTTACTAAACTTCCTTCGTGTTGTTGACATAAATTTTAATTTTAAAGATGTAAATTTATATCTTAACTTCCTGTCCTATTTTTGGGGAGTACCATAATGTTCCGATGATGATCCCTTTATTTGATATTATGTGTACAAATGGGATTGGCGTATTGTCAACGCTATCAACAATATGAGTTTGTGCAACAGAAAAGTTGCATATAAAAATCAACAAGCTGAAATAGAAATATTTATAATTCATATAACTGTGTTTTTAGTAAAATATTAAAGGATCTAAACATTTCTATTTAGATACTTAAGATAGAATTGAATAATCTCTTTTGGAAAGATTTTTTCGTTCATGGGTGGAAAGTTTATAGGTGCACTGTTGATTGATTCTGGAAAACATAGAAAGGTAACCCTCCCATATGTTAAAACATATAAATACTAAGTAAAATTTCAGGTAACGGGTAACCTCTGAAGGCAGGCCACTAACCGGACTTATTTCTCCTTTTGCCAAAAGCAACAAAACGTTATCTTTACCAACTAAAATGCAGTCCAATGAAATTTCTATTTCCACTTTTAGTCCTGACCTTGCTTTTTGAAGTTGTTTTTTCGCAAGTCGTGAAACTCAATAAAACACAAAGCTTCCAGTTCGTTGAAGGTCCCGTTTGGGATGGAAAAGGAGTGCTGTACTTTTCGGACATGAGTGCAAAAAAAGTTTACAAATACGTTCCTGAAAAAGGTTTCTCAGTAATACGCAACGGACAAGTCACCAATGGAATGGCATTCGATAGTATCGGATCGCTTCTGGTTTGCGAACAAGGCCCGACAAACGAGGTGGTGCGAATGGATACGACGGGTATTGTCACCGAAATTATTGCGAACAGGTTTAACGGAAAACCATTTAATAATCCGAACGACCTTTGTAAAGATAAAAATGGGGGAATCTATTTTACAGATCCTACCTGGGGAACACAAACTCAGGATAAACAAGCGGTATATTACGTGGAACCTTTAGGTGAATGTATCCGGATTAGCGGCAGCTTTCAGAGACCAAATGGCATCTGCCTTTCTTTGGATGGGAAATTGCTTTATGTCGATGATTCGAACGACAAAAATGTTTTTGTTTTTGATGTTCAGCCTGATGGAACAGCCATCAATAAACGTGTTTTCTGTGTTCTAAAAGTCAATACAGGCCAGGTAAGCAGTGCTGATGGGATGAAAATTGATTCGGAAGGAAGCTTGTATATTGCCACAGCAGTTGGAATACAGGTTTTCAACAGTAGCGGAGTGGCACAAAAAATTATCAATATTCCTGAAACTCCCACAAATGTTGCTTTCGGAGGGAAAGATCTGAAAACGCTCTATATAACCGCAGGAACCAGCCTTTATTCGATTCAGGTAGACATTCCCGGGAAATCTTTAACTGCGGTAAGTGAAATTAAGGCAGGTAATTTTTCCGTTTTCCCAAATCCTACTACCGGAATCCTTCATATTGGTTTGGCTGAATACAACTCGCTCAAAGTATACAATACTTCAGGCCAGGAAGTTATGACTAAAAATGCAGTATCGGCTTCCAACATCATTGACCTCAGTGCGCTTCAGAACGGCTGTTACCTTTTTAAAATTGAGGCAGGCAAAGAGATTTACTCTTCAAAAGTAATCCTTCAGAAATAAACAAAACCAGTATGTAATGGACGAAAACCTGACTTTCGTAACCTGCTCTCATTGTGGAAAAACATGGGATAAGGTCGATCTTGACAAATCGTGCAGCAACTGTTTTGGCTGCACCGGCTGCGAAGCATACATTTGTCCCGAATGTCGCTACGAGATTGTTGTGGTTCCTCCAAAGCCTATGAAACGGACTAAGAAGGAAGAATGAAACTCTCGAAATTATCGCGGTGAATTACACTAAAAACACTTTCTGGATAAGCGTTTTTGAACGAAAGCGGTTGATTACCCTTTTTTTCTGGATTCCATTTAAATTCAAATGCTGAGATTCGGCCATCTTCTTCTTCGATATAGTCAATTTCTTTTTGTTCTTTCGTTCGCCAATACCAGGAATTTACCCATTTGCCATTATAGTTCAGGTACTTCTGCCTTTCGGCGATAATAAAATTCTCCCAAAGAGCCCCCAGGTCGGGCCTTAATTCTGGTTGATTAAAATTGGCAATAAGTGCATTTCGTATGCCATTATCGTAGAAATAATATTTTCTGCTGAATTTCAATTCATTACGCAAATTTCGACTGAAAGATCCCAAATGAAAGATAACAAATACTTTTTCTAATAGATCAAGGTATTTATTTACTGTTTTATTGTCAAGACCACAAAGTTGACCCAGCTCATTGTCAGAAACTTGTGATCCTACCTGAAAAGCAAGTGCCTGAAGTAATTTGATTAACTTATCTGATTTCTTAACGCTCTCCAGCATCAAAATGTCTTTATACAAATAGCTGTCAGTTAGCTGTTTTAGCAAATATTTTTCTTGTCCTTGATTCATAACAATCTCAGGATAATAACCATAAATGAGTCGATGAGGTAACATCCGCCTTTCTTCAATTAAACCGTGATGCATCACCATTTCTGCAAAAGAAACCGGTAGTAAAGTATATTCCCATTTTCGACCTGTTAAAGGTTCATTAATTTTATTTGCCAAATCGAATGCTGAACTACCAGTTGCAATAAGTTGTATATGTTTAAGATTATCAGTTATTAATTTAAGTTTTAATCCAACATTTTCAATACGTTGTGCCTCATCGATGACAACAATTTTCTTATCCGCAAAAAGTGCATTTAGCCGGGTGGAACTAATATTATCGAATAATGCCTGAATATCTGACTCATCTCCATTTAGCCAAATAGAATCCGTCATGTTTCCAATTATCTCCCGGAGAATTGTAGTTTTCCCAACTTGCCTAGGACCCATTAAAATAATCGCTTTTCCTGCAAATAAGTTTTTAGAAATGACCTCTAATAATTGACGCTTAATCATAAAATAATTTTTTGCAAAAATACAACTTATTAGGATTCTATTCCTTAAAAGTATCAACTTTTTAGGAATTCAGTCCTTAAAAGTCAATATATTTCCATTTTTCATACATTCCAATCATCGAAAAGCCAATCTTTCATTTCAAATCAGGATAGGGTAAAATTCACATTTCCAAGTCTGTAAAGTCAGATCAGAAATTCAATCCTAAAAAATTAGCTGAATTAGAGATTTTCTGCAATATTTGAATTCTCAAACCGAAAACCGAAAACCAACAAACCAATGAAAAACAAATCAATACTGATTCTAATTGTCTCTCTTTTTCTGTCATTTGGAGTTTTTGCTCAGGAAAACACAACCGACAGCCTTTCAGGAACAAAGACCAAGCCTGTCAGATCTTACACAACCACACGACTTACAACACCCAAGCCAACCATCGATGGAGTTTTAAATGAGGTCTGCTGGAAAACCGGAGAATGGGCTGGCGAATTTACACAATGGATTCCAAGTGAAGGTGCGAAACCAAGTCAGGAAACCGAATTTAAAATTCTTTACGACGACCGTAATATATACGTTGCTTTGCGTGGCTTTGATAAAGAGCCCTCCAAAATATCACGGAAGGGCGGACGCCGGGATGAAATGATTGGTGATGCCATGGGCGTTACATTTGATAGTTACCACGATCAGCGTACCGGTTTTGAGTTCTCGGTAACTGCTGCCGGTCAGAAAATAGATCTTATTGCAACCAATCCGTTTGAGTTTAATTTTAACTGGAACGCCGTTTGGTCGGTGAAAACGGGACTTGAAGATTCTGCATGGGTTGCTGAGTATGAGATTCCGCTCAGCCAGCTGAGGTACAGCAATGAACCCGATCAGGTTTGGGGCATGCATGTTTGGCGTTGGATCGATCGCCTCGCCGAGGAGAGTGATTGGGAAATCCAATCCTTAACTGGTCCCGGATTTTTGTATTCGTTTGGTGAATTATATGGGATAAAAGACCTTGTGAAATCGCGACGGGTTGAAATCATGCCATATACTGTCGGGAAATTGAAAACCTATGAAAAACAGCCAGGTAATCCTTACGCCGAGGATGGACACTCATTCAGGGGTAGTATTGGACTTGACGCAAAAATTGGTTTATCGAGTAATTTCACAGCTGACCTAACCGTGAATCCTGATTTTGGACAGGTTGAAGCTGATCCGTCGGTTATGAATCTAACAGCTTTTGAAACTTTCTACGATGAAAAAAGGCCATTCTTTATGGAAGGAAAGAATATCTTCAAATTTGAATTAGGCGACGATAATGTGTTTTATACCCGAAGGATTGGGCATGCACCTGACTATAAACCAAACCTCAACGAAAATGAGTACCTGAAATATCCGGACAATACTTCTATTCTGAGTGCTGTAAAAGTTAGCGGCAAATCTGCAAAAGGATTGTCGGTAGGAGTTTTGCAAAGTATGACTGCCAATGAAACGGCTCTGTTGTATTCGGGAGGCAAGGAAAATAAGATTGACGTCGAACCGCTAACCAGTTACACAGTTGGGCGTGTACAACAAGATTTTAACAAGGGGACTTCCGCATTGGGAGGAATTATCACTTCAACCAATCGGTTTATTAACGAACCTGTCCTGGAGTCACAGAATAATCGAAATGCTTTTTCCGGCGGCCTTGATCTTTTACATCAATGGAACGACAAAGAGTTTTATCTGGATGCCAAAATGATTGCCAGTTCAATCAAGGGTAGTGCCGATGCGATAAGCAGTATGCAACGTTCATCGACCCACTATTACCAGCGACCCGATGCAACTCATCTAAAGTATGATCCTTCACTCACCCAGCTCAACGGGCAGGGAGGAACGGTAAAAATCGGAAAAGGTAGTAAAGGATTGTGGCGGTATTCGGCTGAATTGAACTGGAAGTCGCCAGGCCTGGATTTGAATGATATCGGTTATATGCGAATGGCAGATAAGGTTACTGAGGAAACAGAATTGTCCTATTTTGTCAATAAACCTGTCTCCATTTTCCGGACTTATACGGTTGAACTGCAGCAGACAAACAATTGGGATTATGCGATGAATTATTTGAATTCAGAATTCGACCTCGAAGCTTCAATGGAATTTCTTAACCGTTGGAAGATTTCACCCGAAATAAGTTACCAAAACGAATCATTGGATACAAGGCTGCTACGTGGTGGAAGCGCCATTCTGTTGCCTTCATTGTGGGAGGGAGAATTGTCAATTAAGTCGGATATGTCAAAGAAAGTATTTGGCAGCTTCTCCGCGAATTATGTGGCATCCAGTGAGAATAATTACAGCAATTCTTCCGTTGAGGCAGGAATAACAGTGATTCCGTTTAATCTTCTGAAACTTTCAGTAAGTCTTCATTATTCTGAAAATGCAGACGAGCTCCAATATGTTGAAACCAAATTCCTGAATGAAAATAGCAAATACATCTTGGGTCTGATCAACCAGAATACCCTAGGTGCAACTTTCCGGGTCGATTACAACATTACACCTGAACTTTCGCTTCAGTACTACGGAAGTCCTTTTGCATCGGTAGGTAAATATTCAGAATTGAAGGAAATTACGAATCCACAGGCTGATGCATATACCGGCCGGTTTTCAGTCCTGAAAACCACCTATTCAGAAACAAAAAATGCGTATGATGTTGCTGCTAGTGGCGGTAATCCTGCTTATTCGATTTCCAATCCTGATTTTTCTTTTTCTCAATTTCGTTCCAATCTGGTATTTCGCTGGGAATACCGTCCCGGATCACAATTATACTTTGTGTGGGCCAACGAACGGACCATGGCAGAGAATGGAAACCATACTATGGTAGGCGAAGCAATGAGTAAGTTGGGCGATGTACATCCGAACAATATTTTTCAGATTAAACTGAGCTACTGGTTTTCATTTTAGAGCTCTGGATATTTGAGTTTTTTGCAGGAGCACCTGAAAAAGAAAGGCCGTCTCAAATTTAGTTTGAGACGGCCTTTAAATTATAAACTTAGCTTATACGATTAGAAGATGTAACGTAATCCGATTTGTGCTCTCCAACGAGAAGCTAAATCAGAAGCTGAGTAAGGTTTCCCATTCATCAAACTGCTTCCGGTATAAGTAAATGTTGGTTTGTTCGAATAATTAACTGCACTTGATGTTCCAAGGTTTTCGAGTCCTTTGAAATCAATCAGGGAGTGTTGCTGATTGCCGGCAAAGTATTGGCTACCCCAGTCGCTATTCAGCATATTGCCAATATTCTGGATGTCAAACGACAACTGGAACTTGTTGGTGGTATTACCGGTTTTAAATTTAAACTCCTGAATTACTTTTACATCGAACTGATGTTGAAATGGCAGACGTCCGCCATTACGTTCGGCATAGCCACCACGATTGGTGCTCAAATAATCATCACCGTCAATAAATGCATTCAGTTTATCCCATTGTTCCTGAGGAGTTACAGTAAGCGTAGCACCAGCAGCATCTTTTGTTGTATAGGAAACCAGGTTTATATCTGACATTTGAGCAGGAATGTATATCAAATCGTTCGAAGTTCCGTCGAAGTTCATATCTCCGTTGTAAATATACGAAAGTGGTTGACCTGACTGTCCGGTATAGAAAATAGATACCTGAGTCGACATCTTATCCTGTGCATATGCTTTCTGATAGCTTACAAAGCCAATCACACGAGATCCCATGTCAAAATTCGAACGTGAAAGTTTCAAATCATTCAAGCCACCCACATTGTTCACAAAACGCCAGTTGGAATAAGCTACACTAGAGGTTCCTGAATTCAAATCTTCAGAGTGTCCGTATGTATATGCTGCCATGGTGTTAAAGCCATTTTTGAAATCCTTTTTCAACTGGAAAACAAAGTTATACGAGTAACCTTCGTCGCTGTTCTTGAGTTTGACGATTTCTTCGAAGTTCGCATCAAGACGCGCTGCACTTACATAGCCTTTATTCTTAGGATCGGTGCTTGTAGTAGTATAACGTGGACGTTTATCAACACCATCAAATGTGAAATCGGCCTGTGCCTGACGGTTCATGTTGATGAAGTTGATGTTGTTGTATGTTTTGCTGTAAATTCCTTCAATTGTACCGACAACTCCTCCAGGCAATACCTTATCGATTCCGATGTTACTGCGGAAAACCTGTGGAAATTGAAAATTCTGATCGATCACGTTTATAGCACCACGTCCAGGTTTTTTCCCCAAGTCTTCAGCAAGCGGCTGGCCATAAGGATCAGCCACAAACTTCATCCCTTTTGGATCTGAGATTGGATTTGCACTTGAAGCAGAGCTTCCTACAGAATAGCTTCCGTTAACTTCGCCGTTGTTTGTAAATTGGTTCGAAACCCAAACGAAAGGAACGCGTCCGGTAAAAATACCTGTTCCTCCACGAACCTGTAAGGATTTATCGCCCATAACATCCCAGTTAAAACCAATACGTGGAGCCCACATTAGTTTTGTTTCCGGCAGTTTCCCGGTAGCGACTCCCTGACTGACGTATGCTTTATTAAATGCATCATTACTAGCAGGTTGATCCATGTAAATAGGAATATCGACACGCAGGCCGGCAGTTAGTTTAACATCAGTGGTTAACTGATATTCATCCTGAGCATAAAATCCAAGTTGCATTGCATTAAAAACAGCAGCACCTTTGCTTTGAGATGGATCATCACTGGCATCGAATGAATAGCCGATTCCGTAAAAAGTTGGAGCAACTTCGGTTGCAGTACCAATTGTTTCGAAATCAGCAAGTGTTTTGTATGCATAGTTCCCGTATATATTTTGAACAAACAGGTTATTAAACGAATAAAACTCGTTGTGAGTTCCCAAGGTAAAGGTGTGTTTGCCTGAGTATATATTCAGGTCGTTTGTTATTGCAAAATTTTTCTGCTCCAGCATATTAGCTACTGAAGAATTTTCGCTCCCTGTTGTAATGGTCCGGCTATCGCCTATGTTGACCAGTACGGTCGGGAAATATTGTCCCTTTGGTTCTCTATCGTCCAAAACTGTGGTGTATCCAATCAATAATTTGTTCGAAATGTTCGATTTCAACATACTGCTCAATTCGAGGCCAGTTGAATTCGTTGTACTTGGAAAATAGATTCCGTTATTAGAAAATCGAAGAAAAGAAGGCCCGCGACTATTATCGTAATTTTCACCATAAGTGTAACTATGACGTAGAACCAGTTTGTGCTTATCACTGATATTCCAGTTCAGTTTTGCAAGAATTTTATTACTGTTTGTTTCGTTTTCGATGGCAGCATAATCTCCTGCATCGTAATTAGGAGAAACCCGTTTTAAAACTGCAAGTACCCGGTTAACTTCCTCTGTCGTAATTTTTGATGCTTCAGTTCCCGGTTCATAGGCCAAAGGCGTTTTCTGACGAGTCATTTCAGCATTTACAAAGAAAAACAATTTGTTTTTAATGATCGGTCCACCCAAAGTGAAACCTGTCTGATAATTTTTATAATTCGGATATTTTGCTTTTACATCGGTATTTGGATTGTTTTGGCCAACCAATGATTCATTATTTCCATAGTAATAAGCTGATCCGGAAAATTTATTTGATCCACTTTTGGTAACAGCGTTGATACCACCACCAGAGAAACCACCCTGACGAATATCGTAAGGAGCGATGTTGATCTGAAATTCTTCGATAGCATCCAAACTAATTGGTTCGATACCTGTTTGTCCACCATTTGTTCCTGAAGCTGCCAGACCAAACACGTCATTATTTACGATACCATCAATGGCAAACTGATTGTAACGGTTATTACTTCCGGCAAATGAAGTACCACTACCTGATGTATTGGCCAGCGGGCTCATCTTAGTAAAATCTTTCAATCCACGGGAAATGGTTGGAATCGCCTGAACCTGATCTTTGGTAATATTTGTAGTTGCACCCGTTCGTTCGGAGCTAAAAGCTGCACCTCGCGTAGACGAAACGATGACCTCATCAATAGCAGTTGCACTTTCTTCAAGCTTAACCTGAAGATCAGCCATGCTACCTAAGCTCAGGGTAATGTCGTTGTATACTTTAGTCGAGTTTCCAACAAATGAAACCGTCACGGTATACGGACCTCCAACTCTCATATTCATTAATGTAAACCGGCCTTCAGTGTTAGAAACGGTACCATACTGAGTTCCTGAAGGTTGATGAACTGCGATAACGGTAGCTCCGGGAAGACTTTCGTTATCAGCGGCTGTAACTTTACCGTTTATTCCCGAAGTTGTTACCTGAGAGTAGCCCGAGAAAATGCCAGTAAATAAAGCAATTAGCACTAAACAAATTTTTAGCATCTTTTTCATAGAAAATTGATTTTAAATTTGGAACAAAGAAAGTAAATTGATGTATCGTGAAACTTATTTTATCCTTACTTTAATGTTAACATATTGTGACAAATTAATTAAGGTTTGGTACAAGCATTTTTAGTTTAATCGTGATATTTTGTCGTATGAAAATTACTAATATTTACTGATTGTCAGGAGTATAGTTATGAACAGGACTGCTCTTGATAACTTGTTAATAAAAATTAAATTAATAATCTGATTGTCATTTTAATACTCATTTAAAAGACTATGACATTTCAAAATCAATTGTTCTTCTGCCCAAATCAAACAATTCACCGACCTCTACGTTTTTTTACTATAAAATCATATTTTTGCAGGCTCATTTAGCAAGAATAAAAACCATACAAATGGAAGTAAATGATATCCGGAGAATGCTCGAAGAGAAGGGATTTATTGATGAAAAGATTAGTCCGGAGCTGAAATTAGTTGAAGAAATCAACCGGTTGAAGAAGGAAAAGAATGCGGTCATTCTCAGCCATTACTATGTAGAAAGCGATTTGCAGGATATCGCTGATTATGTGGGCGACAGTTTAGGTTTGGCGCAGGAAGCTGCCAAAACCGAAGCCGACATTATTGTATTTGTTGGCGTACATTTTATGGCCGAAACTGCTAAAATCATCAATCCATCAAAAAAAGTAATTCTTCCCGATCTCAAAGCTGGTTGCTCGTTGGCCGACTCAGCACCAACCGATAAATTTGCCGAATTTAAAGCGCAATATCCCGATCATAAGGTTATTTCTTACATCAATTGCACCGCCGATCTGAAAACGATGACCGATGTGGTTTGTACCTCGGCAAATGCATTGAAGATCGTCAATAGCTTTCCTCCGGACCAGAAACTGATTTTTGCCCCGGATAAAAATCTGGGTAATTACATCAACAGCCTGACAGGCCGAGAAATGGTGCTTTGGGATGGCGCCTGCATGGTTCACGAAAAATATTCGGTCGAGAAAATTATTGATTTAATGGATCAGCATCCCGATGCAGAATTTATCGCCCATCCGGAATGTGAAAAACCAGTTTTACTGGTTGCGAATTTCATTGGTTCAACAACCGCCTTATTGAATTACGTAGCAAAAAGTCAGGCTAAGAAATTTATCGTTGCCACCGAAAGTGGTATTCTGCACCAGATGAACAAAGCTTGTCCCGATAAAATTTTTATACCTGCACCATCCATCGATTCAACCTGCGGCTGCAACGACTGCTCCTACATGAAACTGAATAGTTTGCAGAAATTATACATCTGTCTGAAAAACGAATTGCCAGAAATTATCCTTTCGGATGAGGTGATTAAAAAGGCACAAATCCCAATTCTTCGGATGTTGGAAATATCGAAATAACGATCCCTGATCTTAATTCAAAAAAAAGCAGCAGACTATTATTGATCTGCTGCTTTTTAGATTTTTGCCAAAACGTTTATTCCACAACAACAACCCAGCCGTGTGTATCCGGCTCGTCACCATATTGAATAGCCAGCAATTTCTTATAGAGCTTTTCACTGATAGGACCTGGTTTTCCATCCGGCGAAAAAATGTACGATTTTTTCTCATCGTAATCATCAATCCGCTCAATTGGGCTGATCACAGCGGCAGTCCCACAGGCACCGGCTTCTTCAAAAGTGGCCAGTTCTTCCACCGGAATCTGACGCCGTTCAACTTTCATCCCCATTTCTTCAGCTAAAACCATTAAACTTTTATTGGTTATTGAAGGGAGAATCGAGCTAGATTTTGGTGTAACGTAGGTGTTGTTTTTAATTCCGAAGAAATTGGCAGCACCACATTCGTCGATGTATTTTTTTTCAACAGCATCGAGATAAAATACGTTCGAATAACCCAACTCGTGGGCTTTTGCCCCGGCTACCAAACTGGCAGCGTAATTTCCACCGACTTTATATTTACCCATTCCGAGTGGCGCCGAACGGTCGAATTCGCGCATAATCACGAACGGAGTGGTCTGAAACCCTCCTTTAAAATAAGGTCCTACCGGAGTTACAAACAGAATAAACATATATTCATTGGCTGGTTTTACGCCAACTTGCGCACCTGTTCCAAACAAAAACGGACGAATATACAAGGCGGCTCCTGATTCGTATGGAGGAACAAAACGCTCATTCAGCTTGACCGCTTTTATGACCGCTTCTTCAAATTTTTCAATCGGAAGAATGGCCATCATGGTTCCAACACTTGAATCCTGCATACGTTTTGCATTTTCGTCCATGCGGAAAACGCGAATTTTATTGTCTCTGCCGCGAAATGCTTTTAATCCTTCGAACGATTCCTGCCCGTAATGCAGACAGGTAGCAGCCATGTGCAGGTTCAGATATTCGCTGTCGCTAACCTCTAAATCGCCCCAAGCTCCATCTTTATAGGTGCAACGGATGTTGTAATCCGTTTTCAGGTAACCGAATCCTAAATTTTTCCAATCTATATTTTCCATAATCAAAAAGGTAGTTTGTCAATCTGGGTATTTCTGAATCCTAAAATAACGAAAAAAAAGCGGAGAAGAAAAGACTATTGATTCCACACGAAAGATTTATCAATTTAGTCATTTGTACTGATTTCCAGAAAGTACCCGTTATGTTTGCGAATATTTAACACTCTCCCATCAGAAAAAATCAGGTATTGACCTTTTATTCCGTTCAGATTTCCGGAAATCACAGGGTCTTTATCGAACGAAACACTGGCAATTTTTTCAGGAAAAGTAATCACCGGATAGTTCATTTTCCAGATCTGGTTATCTGTGTGCAAATATTGCTGTAACTCTGCCGGAAGCAACTGGCTGGCATTTATTTTTTCATCCGTAAGATCATATTCCTGAACATTTCTATTCTGAAGCATCGAACGCCAGTTGGTTTTATCCGAATAGAAATTTTTCAGGTAGACTTCAATTACGCCGGAAATGTGGCGATTCGGAGTTTTTGCCAGAACAATTGCTTCGCTGGCACCCTGGTCAATCCATCGGGTTGGCACTTGATGATGACGGGTAACACCAACTTTTAGTTCTCCGGAAACGGCCAGGTAAACAAAATGGTCGATAAGGTCGTGTTCACGAGCCCATTCCATGTTGCGCGCAATGCCAAGATGAGCTTTCGACAATTCAGGTCGCATCACCGTTTCGCTGGCTTCGGGTGCCGTTTGGAGGCAGTTGTAACAAAAGCCCTGTCCGAATGAGGTTTTGGTACGTTTTCCACACGAGATGCAGTTAATCTGCCCGGTAAATTTCAGGTTGATTGATTTTCCGATCAGCTCATTCATTGGCAACTCTATTTCTCCCATCGGAAGAAAATACTTTACAGTTTCGGCAAATTGCGACCGCATTTTAAGGATGTTTCCTGAAGCTATCATGGTGCATACATTTAAAAACACTACAAAGAAAAGAATTGTAGCCAAATAGCTAACTGTTGTGCGAAACAGATTGTTTGATTCAGGCTTCTTCATCCAATCGGAGTACTTTGAATAAACTTTCAGTCTGAAGCAAACGTTATCTATTCACACCAATACCACTATCAAAATGGATAATGAGCAAGGCACAAAGGAAAATCCGTGGAAACTAAAAACACCACCTTTGACATCTGAATACGAGATGTATTTGGATGAAAAGGACGGGAGAATGGTCATTGTATGTGTCGTTGGTAAAACAACTTTACTATACAACCACCGCTGTTTAACTGATCTTCAGGCTATGCTTAAAACGCATGGTGACTGGATGGAACTCGGTAGTGCCGACGAACAGAAACCTACAAAAGACGGAACAGTTGAAGCCTGGGGACGTTCGGAAAACAATCCGGTTGGCGGATGGTACGGTCTTAAAAAAGGACTCAGGGGACGTTTTGGAATGTATATTCCTCCGCTTATGGAAACTCTTGGACTTGCAGAAGTGACACACGATCCAAAGGGAAATAAAATGAGATCGAAATAATTCAATTTGCGCCTGGCTTTAAGCAATTTCGAACGATTGGTGAAACTGGCCGATGAAGTTTTTGCAGTTAAAAGCGATCCAAGTCAGCTCGATGTCAATCCGGAAAAACTTGATCGACTTCACCAGCTGCATCCTGCCACTGTTTCTGCTGAAGATTACCGAAATGGCTCGGTTGCCTGGGTACTTCTCATTCCTACAACGATCGGTCTGATGCATCAGTTTTTGGCCAATGAAATTTCAGAAAAAGAACTTTTCGAACTGACTCCATTGAATACCAACTACGAAGCCATATATTTTTGCTCGGTGCTTGTTCTGGAAGAATACCGCCGCAAAGGAATAACCAAACAACTTGGCTTGTATGCAAATAAAAAGAACAATCATTAACACTTTTATCATGTTGTTTCTTTTCTTAAAAATATATTGTCAATAAACTTATTCTGTATCAAATTGTAATTACCCTATATCAAATTCTCCCCCGACGTGTCAACGAAGTTTAAAAACCTTGTTCGAGAATGCGTTTCTAAATGCAAACTTTGTCAAACTGAAAATGAACGTTTTAGATACAAATTATCTCTCTATAAAACGAAAACTTGTCAAACCAGAAACCATAAAAAACCAATTTTTAAAAACCCTGTTAAACGGCTCGGCTCTGTCAAATTACAAAACTCTATCAAACTGCTTGAAACCAAATTTTTAAAATAGCTGTCAAATGGCTCAGTTCTGTCAAACCGTGAAATTCTTTCAAGCAACCAAAACAGTCAATTTAAACACTTTGTCAAAAAAGCGATGCCGTTTCAAGGAGCGATTTAACTGACCCATAACGGTGGCAATACGGCCAGAAAGGGATTGCGGAGAACGACACTATCAAGATTCAATGAAATTGATGCGGGTGATGAACTTCGCATACCACTAAAGCCCTTTTTGGCTATATTGCGTGTGTGGTGCGTTTTT
>JBBQMW010000085.1:0-15901 GCA_038329265.1 Bacteroidales bacterium
TTACCAACCGAGGCTGAATGGGAATATGCTGCATTGGGATTAGTTGGAAGCACTGAAGACGAATTGCTTACTGACCGTAGACTTTATCCATGGAAAGGAAATTATTTACGTGACGATTCGAAAAAAACCAGAGGTCGGATGATGGCTAACTTCACCCGTGGACGAGGTGACTTAATGGGAGTTGCCGGTGCTCTGAACGATAACGCAGACATTACTGCGCCTGTTACTTCGTACGACCCGAATGATTACGGATTGTATTGTATGGCAGGTAATGTAAACGAGTGGGTTAGTGATGTTTATCGTCCTTTATCATCGAGCGATGTTGCTGAATTTCAACCTTTCCGCGGTAATACTTTTACGAAATATAAAACTGATGCTGAAGGGAAATTGGTTCGAAACGAATTCGGTGAGTTGGTAAAAGATACTATTGCTGATTACCGTAACTTCGATGATGGTGATTATCAGTCACAGGTGATTGAAGGTGATGATTGGAATGCAACAAAAGATAAAAGCAAAACTAATTCCATGTACATTCAATCCACCAAGGAAGGACAGTTTTCTTCCATCATCTCAGACAATGCACGCATTTACAAAGGTGGAAGCTGGAAAGACCGGCCATATTGGTTAAGTCCGGGAACTCGCCGTTACAGACCAGAAACAGAGTCTGCCAGTGATCTTGGGTTTCGTTGTGCGATGACTCGTGTTGGTAGTCCTGACGGATTTTAAAGAAATCATCTATTCAAAATAAAAACCTCATTTGAAAAAGTGAGGTTTTCTTTTTTAATCAAAATCAATGGATACAATCAGTTTATACCACATTTTTCTGGAACACCCGATCGTTACAACCGATTCGCGAAACATACCTTTAAACAGTATCTTTTTTGCCCTCAAAGGCGAAAACTTTAACGGGAATTCCTTTGCTGCCGATGCCCTCCTGAAAGGTGCTGCATTTGCCGTGATTGATCAGCCCGAGTATGCAACGGATAGCCGATTGATACTTGTTCCCGATGTTTTAGTGTGTCTTCAGCAATTGGCACGTTTCCATCGCGATCAATTGGGGTTGCCAATTCTTGCCATTACTGGAACAAACGGGAAAACAACCACTAAAGAACTTGTTGCTTCTGTGCTCTCCAAAAAATTCATAGTGAATTTCACACAAGGCAACCTGAATAACCATATCGGAGTGCCACTCACATTGTTGTCGATGAATAAGAATAGTGAATTTGGTGTAGTTGAAATGGGTGCCAACCATCCCGGTGAGATTAAAGCACTGAGTGAAATCGCTAATCCTGATTTCGGGATAATAACCAATATTGGCAAAGCTCATTTGGAGGGTTTTGGATCTTTTGAAGGAGTGGTGAAAACAAAGTCCGAACTCTATGATTTTCTTAGAACCAAGGGAGGAAAATGCTTTATTAATGCCGATAATTCAATATTAACCCTGCAGTCTCAGAAACTGGAACAAATAAAATACGGCCAATCCACCACATATTTTATGGCAGGAGAATTGGCCAGCACCGATCATTATCTTGTGGTTAAGGCACTTTTCCCAAAAGGCTGGCTTTATCTGAAATCAAAATTGGTTGGGGATTATAACTACGAGAATCTGCTGGCAGCAGCCTGTATCGGAAAATATTTCGAAATTGAACCTTTGCAAATTCAGGCAGCGCTTGCCGAATATACACCTGCAAACAACCGATCGCAGCTAATCCGAAATGAAAAGAATACCATTATTATGGACGCCTACAATGCGAATCCGACCAGCATGATGGCAGCGCTCACAAATTTTGAAAGCCTTAAAAATGATCAAAAGTGTATTATTTTAGGCGATATGCTCGAATTAGGTGAAACTTCCGGGGAGGAACATCAAACGATTGTAAATTACATCGATGACCACGTTTTCTCAACGATTATTCTGGTCGGACCGCAATTCATGAATACTAAGGATCGCACAAAAAAAAAGAAGTTCGACAATGTCGAACTTCTCACAAACTACCTAAAAACACAACCTATTGAAAACAAGTTAATTCTAATTAAAGGATCCCGCGGGATCCATCTTGAGAAAATATTGGAATTATTGTCCTAAACTTTTCTAATTGATAATTGGCTTTTGAACATTCAAAACTTCAGCAATGGCTTTTTCGAATGTTGCTTTTGGTAAAGCTCCCATCGCCATTTGAGGCTGACCACCGAGCGGAACAAACAACAATGAAGGAATACTTTGAATTCCAAACATGGCTGACAATTCGCGTTCATCTTCGGTATTTACCTTGTAAATCACAAGATTGCTACCATATTCGTTTTGCAATTCTTCCAAAAGTGGGGCTACCATTTTGCATGGGCCGCACCAATCAGCATAAAAATCGATCATACATGGAGTACTTCCTTCATACTTCCATTCTTTATTGAGTTCAAAGTTGAATACTTTTTCTTTGAATGTCTCTTGAGTTAAATGTTCTAACATGATTGAAAATTTTAATTGTGCAAATATATACATTTATTGATATATCTATATCAATTCTAATGCCAATTATTTTTAACTTGTGTTTTGAGTCTCAGCAAGCAATTAATTGTAATTTTGTCAGAAACTGAAAACAAATTGTCATATTCAGGTATTTAAATACGATCATTCCGGAAATTATTTCATGAAACAACATATTCAGCATCCCGTATTTTCTGTTATTTCTGAATCAGCTGACCAACTCAACCAGGAATCTTATGTGGTTGGAGGTTTTGTCAGAGACCTGATTCTAAAACGTCATTCGTCTGACATTGATATTGTTACTATTGGAAGCGGCATAAAACTGGCTGAAATAATAGCTAAAAAATTAGGACCGAACATTAATGTCAGCGTTTTCAAGACTTTTGGGACTGCCATGTTTAAATATCAAAATCTCGAATTAGAATTTGTAGGCGCCCGCAAAGAATCCTATCAGGAAGATTCAAGGAAACCAGTTGTTGAGAACGGAACACTGGAGGAAGATCAAAACCGCCGCGATTTCACCATTAATGCGCTGGCCATTTGCCTGAACAAAGATCGTTTTGGTGAATTGATTGACCCCTTTAATGGGATTCAGGATATTCAGGATCAAATTATCCGTACTCCGCTCGAACCGGGAATTACTTTTTCTGATGATCCGTTGCGCATGATGCGGGCAATTCGGTTTTCAACCCAGTTGGGATTCACCATTGAAGAAAAAACGCTGAAAGCAATCGCACAAAACAAAGATCGGATTCAAATCATATCAAAAGAAAGAATTGGAGAAGAACTGAATAAGATTATTCTTTCCTCAAAACCTTCGATTGGCTTTAAATTACTCGAAAAAACAGGCCTGCTGGAGATCATTTTCCCTGAGCTTTTCAGGATGAAAGGGCGCGAAGAAGTGAACGGAGTCGGTCATAAAGACAATTTCTTTCATACCCTCGAAGTATTAGACCGAATTACACCAAATACAAGCAATTTATGGTTACGATGGTCAGCCTTACTTCACGACATTGCCAAACCGGTAACTAAAAAATATTCGCCTCAACTTGGATGGACGTTTCATTCGCACAATTTTGTAGGTGCTAAAATGGTTCCGACATTATTTAAGAAAATGAAATTCCCTCTGAATGAAAAGATGAAATACGTACAGAAAATGGTCGAACTTCATATGCGGCCAATCGTACTTTCGGAAGAGGAAGTTACTGATTCGGCAATCCGCAGATTACTTTTCGAAGCCGGAGATGACATTGATGATCTGATGACCTTGTGTGAAGCAGATATCACTTCGAAAAATCAGGAAAAGGTTAAGAAGTATTACAATAACTTTCAATTGGTCCGCCAAAAGCTCAAAGAACTGGAAGAAAAAGATCATATTCGGAATTTCCAGCCGCCGGTAACCGGAGAAACAATCATGGAGGTTTTTGGACTTAATCCCGGTCGCGAAGTTGGACTCATTAAAGCAGCCATTAAAGAAGCCATACTCGACGGCATTATTCACAATGATCACGATCAGGCGTATCAATTTATGTTGGAAAAGGCGAAGGAATTAGGGCTCACACAAAAAACAAATTAACGGTTTATCAACTTCACGCGAATTAAAACAGGCAAATGGTCCGAAAATCCTTCCTGATATTTAAAACCTATGTAAGTTCGTTTTGGTTTTACACCTCCAAATTTCGTGTCGGGTTCAAGCAGAAACCCGGCATCGAATATCTCTGAAGATGAAAATTCGAAACATCCGCTGCTTTCAAGGAAGGAATCCGAAACAATCCATTGATCAAAAACCTCCCAAGTATATTGATTCTTAAGCGTTTTAACGGATTTAGTCATCCAGTTTGAAGAGAGGTTTATCATTTCTCCGGAAACCGCTGGATTGTTCGACGTTTTCGCGCCAAAAACCTTTAGCAGACTCTCATCATTTGGCGTGTCATTAAAATCGCCGGTACATATTATTTTTGCATTCTCATTCACCCTTTCCAGGTTCTGAATCTCCAATTTTAAGGTTTCTGCGGCCAATTTTCGATATCGCACCGTCTCCATCATTCCCCTATACCTCGATGACCAGTGATTGACAAAAACATGAATGGTGTCACATCCGTTCAATATTCCGCTAATCCCTAAAATATCTCTGGTCTTGAACAATTTATCCTCAGGATCAATAACCGGTATGGCTTGGTAGTCGAAAGGTTGAAACAATTCAGGACGATAGACGAAAGCGACATCGATTCCCCTTTCATCCGGAGAATCTTTGTGAACAATTTTGTAGTTAAATTTATTGAGTGGGGCAATATTGGTAAGCAATTCCAAAACCTTTCGATTCTCAACTTCGCACAATCCAACAAATACCGGGGGATTCCATTTTCCGGCAGCCAGAATTACTTTCGCCAGCCGTTCTGCTTTGCTTTGCATTCGTCCATAATTCCATCGTCGATCACCTTCAGGAGTAAATTCCTCATCAATTGTTGCTGAATCGTCTTCACAATCGAAAAAATTTTCGACATTATAAAACATAAATGAGTATTCATTCTTTAGCGATTTTTCCTGACCGTAACTAACCAGGTTCAGAAAAATAAAAAGGAAGCACAATGGAATAACCAACTGTCTCATTTTCAGCTTAAACTATATTTAGGGTTTCTTTTCCTGACGTTCAAGCGAACCGAGGTCAGGTCCTTTGTCAAATAAACGATCCCGACCCTTCAAGTCAGTTGGGAAGAGTTTCCCAATAGATAATCTACCAATATCTTTGGCTGGGCTCAACGTATCGAGCTCAAAATTATATTTCTTGTAAGGGTCAATAAACTTGGGATTTACACCTTTAAGAATATTCACATAATGACTAGGATCATTTGTTTTAAAGGTATCGGCAACCTGAAGAATACAATCATCAAACTTGTAATTAAATGCTGCCTCCGCACTTTTACTAAGCAAAAGCTCGTTACCATCAATTATATTACCGGTAATAATGCAATTCCCAAAGTCGGCTTTAACCAAATCTCCGACATATGCAGGTTTATCTTTATTGATTATCAAATAATTCTGTATCTGTAGTGCAGGAGTACTCCGCGCTTTAAATCCATAACCACCCCAATAATTGGCAATGGTTGAATGATAGAATTCATAGCTTCCACCAACAAGAAGAGCCACTGCATAATAACCACAATTGGTTATGAGACAATTATTGGCCTGAATATCAGATTTCATGGCAAAAATACCGGCATAAGCCATGTTTTGAATTTTCACATTACTGAGTTTCACCGTTGCATAACCTTCGTTTTCGATATTTCCAACCTGAAGACCAATGTTTGCATTCTTAATTTCGACATTCGAAAATTCATTGTTTTTGCTTCCGGAATACAACAATACTCCACTCCATTGATCAGGCACATTGGCATATGTATCTTCTAGACGATCACCGCCAAAATAAATTGGATTATCAATAGTTCCATTGGCAATGACTTTTCCTTTGACAAACAGTCCAGCATCCTTGTGAAAATAAATTTTCGTACCAGCCTCGATTGTGAGTACTGCATTGCTATCGACCAAAGCATAGTTGTAGATCAGATAAGGCTTTTCATTGGTCCAGGTCGTCGTTTTTATCCTTTCTCTCTTGATCAATACAAAATCCTGTCCATATGCAACCAAATCAACATCCTGCTGATTCGAGTTGGTAACAAACTCGATAGAATCTTTTACTAATAGCGGCAGATCCTGTCCATTCGGATCAACGGTGACCTCAACAAAAATATATAAACTGTCGAATGGAGCAATCTCAATATTCTGCACCTCATTGGCCGAAATCCCATTAATATTCAGCCTGAAATTAGATGTTTCGCCTTTGGCCAATTTTACAGACGAAATCAATATTTTTTTATCGAAAGGATTATAGATTTTTAAGTGCTGAGTTGTTGAACCAATAGAAGTAAAAATAGTGTCAAACATCACAGTATCAACCGAAAAACTCAGCTTCACATCAGCCGATGACATATACTTTTCATCTTCGCATGAAAACAAATACCCCAGGGAAAGTAAAAGAAGTGATATGTAGATTAGTTTTTTCAAATCAGTGATTTCAGTTATAACGACAAATTCGCATACTTAGTGTTCAAATTTACGAAATGATTTTCACATTTTTTAACAATTAGCGATTTAGTTGCGATTAGAAATATATAATCAGGATTTACTGCTACTTAAATATACATCCCACTCGATTTGTTATATTGCCTTTTTTATCTTTGACCCCAGATTTATTCCACACATGAAACATTTATTCATTCTGATCTTCCTTCTGTTTACCTTTTTTGGAATTACTGCTTCAAAGGAAGGTCCATACTTTCAGAACCATGCCGGTGACCCTTGGGTTGATTCGGTCATGATGAAATTGACACTTGAACAAAAGATAGGGCAACTATTTATGATTCAGGCCTATTCAACCAAAAAAAACGAACAAACGGAGGAGCTAATCGGGATAATTAATAAATATCAGGTTGGAGGTCTTATTTTTATGCAAGGAGGACCGGTTGCTCAGGCAAAAATCAGCAACAAGCTTCAGGAAGCATCAAATATTCCATTACTTGTTGCCATCGACGCCGAAAATGGATTAGGTTTCAGGCTCGATTCCACCATCAGTTATCCGGTACAAATGGCGCTTGGAGCGATCACCAGCGACTCGCTCATTTATCGGATGGGATACGAAATCGGAGAGCAGTGCCGGATGGTTGGAATTCATATGAATATGGCGCCTGTTTCTGATATTAATATCAATCCGGCGAATCCAATTATTAACCACCGATCGTTTGGAGAAAACAGGATGCAGGTTGCCCGCAAATCGTGGCTATACGCCAGCGGGATGCAGGATGCAGGCATTTTAGCTACAGCCAAACATTTTCCGGGGCATGGCGATACAGAGGCTGATTCACATTTCGATCTTCCGGTGATTAAACGACCGGTAAAAGAGCTTGATTCGTTGGAATTGTTTCCATTCTCGTACCTGATTAACAGAGGTATTGGAGCAGTCATGACTGGCCACCTTCAGGTTCCGGCCCTTGAACCCAATGTAAAAATACCGGCAAGTCTTTCATCAAAAATCATTTCTAAAAAATTGAAAGAAGAAATGGGATTTACCGGATTGGTAATTACCGACGCCATGAACATGAAAGGGGTCAGTAATCTCTATTCGTCGGCAGAATCAGCAGTTAAAGCATTAAAAGCCGGAAATGATATGATCGAAATAGTGCCAAGACTTGATCGGGCTATTGATGCAGTAAAGGTTGCTGTGGCAAAGGGAGAGTTAACGGTTGATGAAATCAATGAAAAATGCAGAAAGATTTTGGTGGTCAAAAAATGGTTGAAATTGGATCAGCAAAGACTAGTCGACATTTCGAACCTCCATCAGAAATTAAACGAAAACCGGTTTCTCCTGACCAAACAGTTACTTCATGAACAAGCGATGACCGTGCTTGTCAACCAGCAAAACCTGATTCCTATTAAACAACTCGACACCCTGAATATTGCCAGTTTGGTTTTTGGATCAGGACAAACAGAAGCTTTCCAGAAAATGCTTGGAAATTATACCGCTGTCGATCATTTTTATGTGAGTAAAACTCCTACGGAAGAAGAAATAAATAACCTGATGAATCAGTTAAAACCGTACAATCTATTGATCATTGGCATCAAAGGAATGGGCATGTATCCTTCAAAACGTTTTGGGATTACCGATCAGCAAATCAATATTATGGAGAAACTTCGCGACCGCAATGTGGTGGTTTGTTTCTTCGGAAATCCATACGCACTGGTTAATTTCAGTTCATTTCCAGATGTCCGAAGTTTGATTGTCGCCTATCAGGATAACGTGGACACACAGGAATTGGCTGCCCAACTCATTTTTGGCGCGACAAACGCCAATGGAAAACTGCCGGTAAGTGCCGGTAAGTTTCCTGCGAACTCCGGAATCGAAGTTCAATCGATACAGCGTCTCAAGTATACCTATCCTGAAGAAGTGAATATCAGTTCGGCTTACCTGAATTTCAAATTGGATTCGTTGGCCGAAGTGGGGATCAGAGAAAAAGCTTTCCCCGGATGTCAGGTTTTAGTTGCTAAAGACGGAAAGGTTATTTTCAGGAAAAGTTACGGCTTTTTTACCTACGACACTATCGTCCCGGTTCAAAACGAAAATCTCTACGATTTGGCTTCTATTACCAAAGTAACTGCGGCTCTTCCGGCGATTATGAAATTGTATGATGAGAAAAAAATAAACATGGATGCACCTTTTGCCAGCTATTTTGCTGAGTTCAAAAAAACAAACAAAGCAGAAATGACAGTCCGCGATGTTTTAACCCATCAGTCCAGATTACAAAGCGGAATACCATTTTGGATTGCTCCCGGCAGCACGAACAAACTGAAAAACGGCACATTTAACGACAAACCAACCGAAAAATTTGAGGTGAGAATTTCTTCGGGGCTCTATGTTCTGACTGATTTTAAAAATCAAATGATCAGTGACATTGTTAAATCGCCCTTGCGTGCAAAAAAAGAATTTCACTATTCCGATTTAGGATTCAGCTTATTCCCGTTTGTCACTGAAAGAATTACCGGCGAACCATTTCAGGAGTATCTCTCCAAGGAGTTTTACAAACCTCTTGGCGCAGTTTCAACAGGATTCAAACCCTACGAAAGATATCCGATTCAACTGATTACTCCGACCGAAGATGATGAGACATTCAGGAAAGAACTGCTTCAAGGGTTTGTTCACGATGAAACCGCAGCATTATTGGGCGGAGTTTCGGGAAATGCCGGACTTTTCAGTAATGCAAACGATTTAGCCAAAGTGATGCAAATGTATCTTCAAATGGGCTACTATGGTGGCAAACAATACGTTTCTCCGGAAACAATCAGGGAATTTACCCGGGTTCAATTTCCGAAAACAGATAACCTACGGGCGCTTGGTTTCGACAAGCCCAATCCGGGAATTGCCGGACAAGAAAACAAATTCCCTGCGCCCGATGCAAGTCCTGAGAGTTATGGACACACCGGATTCACCGGAACATTTACATGGGCCGATCCAAAAAACCAAATGCTATTTATCTTTCTTTCAAACCGGGTTTATCCAACCCGAAGGAATTCAGGACTTAGCGATTTGAGCATCCGGACAAAAATGCAACAGGCCGTTTACGAGGCCATTGAAAAAAAAGATCGCTAATCCTTAAATATTGTTAATTTTTTAATCGAATAGTAACCGAACTGTAATAAATTAATATATTCAAACTATCTGTCATACAACGACTAAACGCATTTAGCAAGACTGTTAAATAATAAAAATGCCACTTTTTCTGAAAACCTGTCGTTAAAACATGAAACTTATCCCATTGTTATTTCTATATTAATTTTATCTTTAAAGTGCGTTAAGAAAGTTAATATTAGTATAACCATAAAACGAAAAATCATGGAAAGAAAAATCACTTTTAATGAATTACGTCACATCAAAGACAGTTTGCCTGCCGGTTCAATTCATCAAATTGCGCAGGAATTTGGCATCGAGGTTGAAACCGTCAGGAATTATTTTGGAGGCGCAAACTACGACAGAGGCAAATCTGTAGGGTTACACATTGAACCGGGACCAGACGGTGGCGTTGTATTACTCGATGATACCGCCATTCTGGAAAGAGCTGAACAACTCATCTCTATACATTAATCACAATTTACATTTTTCGATAGACTGCCCTATCTTTATGGGGCAGTTTTTTTTTGCAAACCTCTAACCAAACCAACCAACATGAAAAACATTATTTTCCTCGTTACTATTTTCTTCTTTGCATCCAATCTTCATGCTCAAAAATCATTATTCAATGGAAAAAATCTCAAAAATTGGGAAATTTTCCTGGGAAGCCCTGTTCCCGGATATGAAGATTTGGCTAAGAAAGCCACCCCCGAGTCAACCTATCAGATTTTCGAACTTGACGGGAAGAAAGTCATCCGCGTTTCAGGCGATATCAATGCTTCGCTGGCTACCAAAGCCGAATACGAAAATTATCATCTCCGCCTCGAATTCAAGTGGGGCGAAAAAGTATACGGAACCCGGAACAGTGGATTACTCTATCACAGCTATGGTCCGTTTGGCGAAGCTTTCGGAACCTGGATGGCCAATATCGAACATCAGCTAATGCACGATAATTTGGGAGATACTTACCTAATGGCTAATACCTATTGTGAAACCAAAACAGTAAAAGGTGACGATGCGAAAAGTAATATTTTTTCTCCTGAAGGACAACTAACCTCTTTCAGCGAAACTGACAATGGCCGCTCCATCAAAAAAGCAAAAGATGCAGAGAAGCCTATTGGCGAATGGAATACTGTCGATTTATATTGCTTCGGCCAAACTTCGGTACATGTGGTAAACGGACAAGTCGTGATGGTAAATACCAACAACAGTAAAGTTGAAAATGAATTAAAATTACCACTCACCAAAGGAAAAATCCAGTTGCAATCGGAAGGTGGCGAGTTTTTTATACGGAAAGTGGAGATTGAAAAGATTAAAGAAATACCAACCGAATTCCTAAAATAACACAGTGTTTTTTATACCCTGACGAGTTTTAAAAATCTGTCGGGTATAAAACTCTGCTAATTCACTGAACTTTCCCATTTCAGCGTGTACTGAAAGGAAAAAGTACACACATGAATCAGCAACGGATTAACAACTTGATCGGATGGATCGTTTTCGGTATTTCTCTTCTTATCTATGTTTTAACCCTCGAACCAACGCTGAGCTTATGGGATTGCGGCGAATTTCTGGTATCGGCCTATAAACTGGAAATCAACCATTCGCCAGGAGCCCCGCTATTTATGCTTCTCGGACGGGTCTTTTCACTTTTCAGCTTCGGAGATCCCAGCAAAGCGGCCTATCTCATCAATTTAGTTTCGGCAGTTTCGAGCGCAGCAACTGTATTGTTTCTGTTCTGGACGATTGTCTGGCTGGTTTCTAAAATGGAGCAAAAGCAAGAAAAACCATTTCCTGTAGTTTTGAAATTTGGAGCTGCGGCTATTGGCGCTTTGTCGTTCGCCTTTACCGATTCGTTTTGGTTCTCTGCGGTTGAAGCAGAAGTATACGCGCTTTCATCTCTTTTCAGCGCGGCAGTGCTTTGGTCAGCCACCCGTTGGGAGCGCGAGGCTGACGATCCGAATGCTTCACGATGGATTGTCTTGATCTTTTTCCTGACTGGATTATCAATCGGCGCTCATCTTTTAAATCTGCTGGTAATTCCTTCCATTGGACTAATTATCTATTCCCGGAAATATAAATATTCGTTCAAAGGAATCGCATTGACATTACTTATAAGTGGTATCGGAATCGTTGCTTTACTCAAAATTGTTATTCCCGGCTTGCTCGATCTGGCAAAACCTCTTGAGCTTTTCTTTGTCAACGAACTGAATTTCCCCATTCATTCGGGATTAATTCTCTACCTCCTATTGCTTATTGGTGCAATCTCAGGAGGAATAATTTACAGTCATCGCAAGCAATTGCAAAAGCTTAATCTGACTTTACTTTGCCTAACCTTTTTGCTGATTGGATACACTTCGTATGTGGCAACCATCATTCGGGCATCGGCTGGGGTGCCTATCAACCAGGGAAATCCGGAAACTACTTTCAGCCTTCTCAATTATTTGAATCGCGAGCAATATGGCACGCGTCCAATTCTCTATGGCGACAATTTCAATTCGGTTGTATCAGGAACCAAAGAACGCGAAACCTGGATTGCGCAACGCGGGAAATACATTAAAAGTGAGCTTAATCCTGAAATTGAATACGATCAGAAAACGATCGGATTTTTTCCCAGAATGCACAGCAACGATGCGACTCATGTTGAATCCTACAATAAACAATTTGGTTTTAAGGGACGAAAAATTTCGATAACCGATGAAGATGGAAACACAAAAACTGTTTCTATTCCAACTTTTCAGGAGAATGTCTCTTTCTTCCTGAACTATCAGTTTGGCTTCATGTATCTGCGCTATTTCATGTGGAATTTTGCGGGTCGGCAGAACGACATTCAGGGAAATGGCGACTCGCTGAATGGAAACTGGCAATCGGGATTTCCGCTGATCGACCGAACTATTACAGGGCCTCAAACCAATCTTCCGTCCGGAATAAAAGACAATAAAGGCCGTAACTTCTATTATTTTTTACCGCTGCTGATCGGAATTCTTGGATTGATCTTTCAGTTTAAAAAGGACAGGCTTAACTTTTTAGCAACCGGCTTGCTCTTTTTCATGATGAGTTTCGCGCTGGTAGTCTATCTAAACGAAGTGCCGAACACACCCCGCGAGCGCGATTACGTTTACGTGGGCTCATTTTACGTGTTTTGCATCTGGATTGGCTTGGGTGTTTTAGCCTTGTTCATTGGCCTTCAAAAACTAATGGAAGAGAAAATTTCAGCGATTGCTTCATTGCTAATGGTGCTTACAGCTTCGCCAATTTTACTCCTTTCACAAAACTACGACGACCACGATCGTTCGGGAAGATATTCGGCTCGCGATTTAGCCCGGAATTACCTTGAAACGTGCGAAAAGGATGCCATTCTGTTTACTCACGCCGACAATGATACCTATCCGCTGTGGTACTGTCAGGAGGTGGAAGGAATCCGTAAAGATGTTCGTGTGGTGGTGATGCCTTATTTGCAGGCAGAATGGTACATTGAGCAATTGCAGCGGAAGATCTACAACAATGAGGCACTGAAGATGACCATTCCTCTGGAGAAATACCAATCGTCGATAGTGAATTACGTGTACATCGTTCCCAAAATTGAAACCGAACAAACCCTGAAAGATGTACTTGAATTTGTAGCCAGTGATTCATCACAAACCAAACTAACTGATGTAACCCAAAAACAATTCAGCTACATACCAGTCGATAAAATGCGCCTTGAAATTCCCGGGAAAGAAGCCATCCATCTGAAGTTAGAGCAAAAAGTAATGAGTAAAGGAGATTTGGTTTTTTGGGATATAATTTCCTCAAACCAGGGAAAACGACCCATTTGCTTTACATCTTGGGTTGATCCCGACGAACATGGATTGAAAAACAACCTGACTTTTGATGGCCTCATTTTTCGTCTGACCGATCAGAAAACCGACAGCAACTCAGTGCTTGACATGGGATTGATAGATACCGAAAGCCTGTACAACAAATTGATGAAAAATAGCAACTGGGATAATCTTTCCGATCCGGAAGTTTATTTCGACTGGCATCACCGGCGAATGTTCGCCACCATGCAAATCAGGAATGCATTTTACCGCCTGGCCAAAAAGCTGACTGAAGAAAATAAGACCGAAAAAGCTTGTGAAGTGATCGCAAAATCGGAAAAAACCATTACGCTAAAACACTGGCCGGTTGATTATCAAAGCATCCTCCTGGCTGGTTTATATCTTCCAAACGGAAAGAAATCACAAGGCGAGGTCCGATTTAACGAATTAGCCTCATCCCTGGAATCGTGGCTAACATACTATACCAATTTTCCAAAGAATCAGAAAAGATCAATTCTGGAAGAAGCGGGGTATCAAATCTCGTTGTATCACGAATTAATTGAGCAGGCTAAAGGAACTTTGCCTGAAACAGAATTGAATAAAATGGAAGAAAAGCTGATGGCGTTTGCAGGCAAATTGGAGCTTTGAAAAAAGCTAATTTAAAAATCATGAAAAAGCTTGTTGTTTTTTTTCTCTGTTGCTTTTGACTGACTGACCTATCAATAGTCAGGATTAATACAGGCTGTCCTTATGAATTGAATCTAAAGACTGAATAAATTGTGCGCTATCGGCAAGCAAAGTTCGCTGATTTGAAATTGAATCAAGTCCAATGGTTCCGGATGATTCAAAGTTTAATTGATTATTGAATAACGAGAAAAACAAAACAACTGATACCAAACCTGTTTTCAAACCCAATCCCTGAACGGAAAATATCCAGCACAGAAAACTGGAAAATGAATTCTGCCTGAGCTTCGAACGGCTATTCTTAAGCATGAAAGAATACATCAAACGATCTTCGACTGATTGATCTGGTTTACCAACAAAATCGTTCCGAAGAAGTTCTGTAAATAATTGGTCTTGATTTTTTCTGTTCATGATGTTCTATTTTTAAAATTCAATTTCATTTTTAAGATAATCCAGCTTCCCGGCCAACAATTTCTTGGCATAAAACAAACGCGATTTTACAGTTCCCTCCGGAAGTTCCAATATTTCGGCGACTTCTTTGATTGAAAAACCTTCGCGATACCGAAGCAAAAATGCCGATCGGTGTTCCTCGCCCAAGTCGTCGAGAGTAGCAAATATTTTCTCAATAATCTGCTCTGGTTCAATGCAGGTTTCGCTTAAATAATCAAGTTTGGGCTGTGCCGATTCAAAATCCTCATATTCTTGCCTGACGTTCCGGCGACGGTATTCATTTTTGCACATATTATTGGCTACCGAATACAGCCAGGTTTTAAAAGGAAATGACGAACTATAACTTTCAGGCTTTTCAATAAGTTTTAGAAATAGTTCCTGCAAAAAATCGTTGGCCTGTTCATCCGAATTTCCCAGCATCCGATAGAAATAGTAATACATCCGGTCTTTGTACCGATCGTAAAGTTCGCCGAATGCTGCCTGATCGCCTACTGCGATTTGCTTCATCAACTCACTGTCGCTGTAATCCCTGTTTTTTCTACGGAAAATCAATTCGCCGATTTTTTTAAGATTAGCCAAATTAAAGCAATGTATGAACCAATTATGACCAGCGGAGCCAAAGTAATACGCCTGAAACTGAAAATTTCTCCGTTAAAGACGTCTGGATTGGCCGACCCACCAACACTCATCAGAATGAAACCCAAAGTTAGCAAACCAACAATCAGGATCAAAATCAGATATTTATTTTTCGTGAAGATCATGGTTTTTCTAGTCTGTACACTCCAAAAACATAAGGTTCAGATTTTTGGATAAAAAAATTACCGTCAAAAAAAATTTATACTGAAATTCTTTTGACGGTAACAATTCGCGACGATTAAAACGAAACAAACACTATACCTTATCCCATGGAATTGAGGCTAGCATCAGTACAAAAGCGATCAGAAAGAAGATAGTAGCTATTCTAAATTTGCCCATATCTGATTTTGCTTTTTTTGACTTAGCACGGCCAATGTGGACCAGAACAACGGCAATCAGCATCATTAAAAAATGTTCGACGGCGTAAAAACGCAATCCGGAATCCTTCATTGCAGCTCCGAAATCAGACATGGCCAGTTTGGTAACCGGACTAAGAAAAAAGTACAAAACCAAACCCGATAATAATTGCAGGTCCATTAATGAGGTAAAAACAATTCCTAAGATATTGTCTGTCTTTCTCCAGGGGTGATTACCCATCCAACCAATAATATATTTGACCAAAGTAATCGCCAAACT
>JBBQMW010000086.1:0-15871 GCA_038329265.1 Bacteroidales bacterium
GTTCGACTGAGCTCACGCCGAAGTCGCGAAGCAGCGTTGCACTGAGTTTATAGGGGTGTACGACAAAATTTCCTTCCTTCATTTTCACTCACCCCAGGTGCGCTTCGCTTACCTCGCCCCTTTCTACTCGTAGAGAGGGGAAAAGCCCTGCTTGCGTGGCTTGGGGGTGAGTGGGAAAAATTATAAACCACAAACTATCCTGATCAAAAATCAAGGTTAGGTACAAAAAGGGAAAAATGTCGTACACCCATTCAACCTTAAAGCGATATTTTTAATAAGCGATTTCCCTGTTCGGTTATCGGTTTAAAACGAACCAGCCAACAACTTTTACACAACTGACAACCAACAACCTTTGACAAACAACAACCGACAACAATTTAACACCTCACAACATTTCTTTTATGTCCGAACAAAATACTACTGTAAAGCCGGCACCTGTTGCTGACGACGAAATTGATCTTCTTGCTCTGGTTAAAACCATGTGGAATGGTCGCAGAACCATAATTTTATCTGTAATTTCAGGAGCAATAATTGGAGTGGCCATTGCCCTGCTTTCGGCAAAAGAATATACCGCCTCTTCCGTGATGGTCCCCCAAATGGGTGACAGTCAATCGAAAATGGGCGGATTGGGCGGATTGGCAGCTTTGGCAGGCATCAGTCTGGATGTGAATCCTGGAGCTGAGCTTTCGCCAATGGTTTATCCTCAAATTATAAGCAGCATTCCCTTTCAGTTGGAAATGATGAATACCCCTCTCAATTTTCAGGAACATTCCCAGCCCATTACCCTGTTCGAGTATTACACGAAGTACAGCAAATCTTCAGTACTCGGCTCAATTAAAAAATACACTATCGGTCTTCCGGGAGTAATAATCGGCGCCATAAAAGGAAAACCAAAAGAATTGACCATGCCCGGTGACTCAACCAAACAGCCAATACTGTTGACTGAAGACCAATACACTGTAAAAAAATCGTTGGATGAAATTATTTCACTGGATGTGAATACCAAGGAAGGATATTTAACCCTTGCGACCCGTATGCCGGAACCACTGGTTGCAGCACAGCTTGCCCAGAAATCGCAGGATTTGCTCCAACGGTACATCACCGAATTCAAAATAGAAAAAGCCAAAGCCAACCTCGATTTTATTCAGGGACGATATGATGAAACCAAGGCGGAATTTGAAAAGGCTCAGGTAAGCCTTGCAATTGTGAGCGACCGCAATAAAAACTTCACCAGCGGCTTGTCCCAGATTGAAACCGACCGTATTCAAACCCGCTACACCATCGCATATACCGTTTTTCAGGACCTGGCAAAACAACTTGAACAGGCAAAAATTCAGGTAAAAAAGGACACGCCTGTATTTACAATAATAGAACCTGTTACTGTTCCTGCTGAAAAATCGAAACCAAAGAAAGCAATGATCGTTTTTATCTGGATATTCCTGGGTGGAATCTTAGGCGTTGGAATTGTATTCGGAAGAGAATTTCTTGGCGACATAAAAACCAAGTGGAATGAAACAAACGGGTAATACAGGGAGAAACGGCGACAAGGCGATGGGGCGAGGAACAGACCAGAAAATAATATCCAATAATCAATAACGGATAACCAATATCCAATAAGAAACAAGAAAGGAAAGAACGACGCTGCGGCGACTGACAACCGACAACCGACAACCCATTTTACAACCTGCAACCTTTTCCACCACCACCAACAACCATTCAAAAATCCGCGTAATCCGTTTTAATCCATGAAATCAATATTGCAAAAAATCGCCTCAAACACCGAAATCATTGGGATCATCGGCCTCGGTTATGTCGGACTTCCGCTTGCCGTATGTTTTGCCGAAGCCGGGGTAAAAGTGATTGGATTCGATAAGTCGCAAACCAAAGTCGACAAAATCAACAAGGGCGAAAACTATATAAACGATATTCGCGATGCGGCTCTGCGAAAGGTAGTTGGGAACATTAAACTTACTGCTACCACCGATTTCACCCGAATAAAAGAATGTGATGCACTGCTGATTTGTGTGCCCACTCCTTTGGATAAATTTCGCAAACCCGACATGAGCTACATTGAATCGGCATGTATCGCCATCGGAAAAAACATGAAACCCGGCACTTTTATCTGCCTCGAAAGCACCACCTACCCCACCACTACCGAAGATTTTATGCTGCCAATTATCGAGGAGAATTTAAAAACCAATCCTCATTTTAAAGAGCTGCATGCTGAACAAAGCGCTTCTTTCATCCCACCTTCGGGGGGAACGAGGGGGGCTTCGGGGGCTTCTTTCTGGCTCGCATATTCTCCTGAACGGGTCGATCCGGGAAATACAAGCTTTCATACCAAAAATACTCCAAAAGTATTAGGAGCTATTACTCCTGAAGGATTGGAAATAGGAGAGAAAATATATTCAAAAGCCATCGATCATTTACATTTGGTAAGTTCTCCAAAAGTAGCTGAAATGGTAAAGATCCTGGAGAACACTTATCGTCTGGTCAACATCAGTCTGATAAACGAAATGGCTTTACTCGCCGGAAAAATGGGAATCAATATCTGGGAAGTGATTGAAGCAGCCAAAACCAAACCTTTCGGGTTTCAGGCTTTTTATCCCGGCCCCGGAATTGGTGGTCACTGTATTCCGCTTGATCCGTTTTACCTGGAGCACATCGCCAAAAAATACGATTTCGATCTGAGTATGATCCATACCGCAGGACACATCAACATGCGGATGCCTCATTACATGGCCATTAAAATATCGACAGCCCTCAACAGTCACAAAAAACCGGTGAATGGCAGTAAAATTCTGTTTCTCGGAGTAGCTTACAAACCCGACATCAACGATGAACGAGAATCACCGGCATTGGAAATCATCGACATCATTTCCAGAAAAGGTGCAGTTGTCAGCTATCATGATCCGTTTATTCCTTCCGTAGAGATGCACCACGGTGCGTCTGCAAATATGCACCATGATATGTCAGCAAAGACGCACCATGGTGCGTCTCTACATTCGGTTGAATTAACAGCTTCCACACTGCACGCTGCCGACTGTGTGGTAATTACCACCAACCATTCTGCATTCGATGTTAAAATGATAAAAGAACACTCACGTTTGATTGTTGATCTCCGCAATGTGATCAAAGATGCAGGCGATAATGTTTTTAAATTGTAATTATTCCATGGTTTTCACCGTTCGACTTAGCGCACGTCGAATCCCGGAATTATTCAAAATTCAACACGATGGAAACAATCAACAGAATTAAAATGAAATGAATATCCTTTAATTAACCTGCATTCAAAGCCTTGATTCCGCTGGTTCCTGAGCGTTCGACTGAGCTCACGCCGAAGTCGCGAAGCAGCGTTGCACTGAGTTTATAGGGGGTGTACGACAAAATTCCCTTCCTTCATTTTCACTCACCCCCGGTGCGCTTCGCTTACTTTTCCCCTCTCTACTCGTAGAGAGGGGAAAAGCCCTGCTTGCGGGGCTTGGGGGTGAGTGGGAAAAATTATAAACCACAAACTATCCTGATCAAAAATCAAAGTTAGGTACAAAAAGGAAAAAATGTCGTACACCCTATTCTGGATTATTTACTTTATCCGGTTTGACTCATATTTTGCAGGACTTGTCGTTTCAATCGAGAGATTTTTTGGAAAAGCATTCGTTCATATTGATAATGAAATGATTGATATAAAGCTTGGTGTTTTCGAAAAGGAATACAAAATTGATTGGCACGAAATTAAATTATTATTGTGAAGTTTGTAGCATAAAATCGTGCGCCAAAAAGAAAGATAATGAAAAATTACTTTGCAATGATTGTACTAAGTTTCGACAGTAAAACTGGTTTTCCGTTCGGATTTGCTATTTTTGGGACTTCTCAAATAAATCGGTATGTTTTTTAAAGAAGTTATCGGGCAGGAAGCAAGTAAACACCGACTTATTCAGTCGGTAAAGGAAGAACGGGTAAGTCACGCGCAGTTATTTTCAGGTACTGAAGGAGCCGGGAAACTGGCTCTGGCCATTGCTTATGCGCAGTTTGTGGCCTGTACCAACCGGCACGAAAATGATTCGTGCGGCGAATGTCCGTCGTGCAAAAAGTATCATAAGCTCATCCATCCCGACCTTCATTTTGTGTTTCCGGTGATTGTTACAAAGAAATTTACCAAGCCGATTAGTGACAACTTTATTGGAGAATGGCGCCTGATGATTGGAGAGAATCCCTATTTCAATATCGATCAGTGGTTAGAACGAATTGGTGTGGAGAATGCACAGGGAATGATTTATAAAGACGAGAGCGAAGCTATTATCAAGAAACTCAATCTGAAATCATACGAATCGGAATACAAGGTGATGATCATCTGGCTGCCTGAGAGAATGAACGTGACCTGTGCCAATAAGCTGCTGAAAATGATTGAGGAGCCGCCAAATAAAACACTTTTTATCCTGATTACCGAAAACGAAGAAGACATCATCAGCACCATCCGTTCGCGCTGTCAGCTGATAACTATTCCCCCGATAGATCCTCTGTCGATGACCAAAGCTTTACTGGAACTTCCGGAGGCTGAAGGCTGCGATTTAAGGAATATAGTGCATCTGGCCAAAGGGAATTTCGGAAAAGCCATTGAATTGCTTCAGCCCGACGATTCGATACAATACAATCTGGAGCGATTCAAAGAATTGATGCGTGCTTCGTATGGTCGTAAATTTAGCGACCTGCTAAAATGGGCCGATCAGTTGGCAGGAATAGGTCGCGAAAAGCAAAAAAGCCTGCTGAATTATTTTTTGATCATTCTGCGCGAGAACTTTATTTTCAATCTCAAACATCCCGAATTAACTTTTATGAACGGTCAGGAAGAAGAATTTTCGAAACGTTTTTCTCCATTTATCAACGAACGGAACATTCAGGAATTAACTGAAGTTTTCGAAACGGCCTTTGCACACATCGGTTCGAACGGTAATCCACGGATTATTTTTACTGATGTAGCCTTTAAAATTACCAAGCTGATCAGGAAGTAGGGTCGCCATTCATCGCGTCTCATTCATATTGTTTTATCGGCATTTATAACTATTTTTGCAATTAAGGTAATTATGGATGGATCGCAAGGGAAGTTTTTTTTCTTTTTCCTTTTTTCTTTTTACCTGAAGCTAGAATATGGATGATCTGAATATGGTTGACCGGGGTTGTTGCAAAGGCCACGTGGGTAGTTGCTCAAAAATGAATGTTTACGACTGGCTCAGCGATGTAAATAACATTGCCAATCCGACCGATTTGGTGGAAGTGCGCTTTAAAAATACTCGCAAGGATTATTTCAGAAATGTGAACAACCTAAAGCTCAATCAGGGCGAAATTGTTGCGGTTGAAGCCAGTCCCGGCCACGATATCGGAATTGTTACCCTCACCGGCGACTTGGTGCCCGAGCAGATGAAAAAGCACAAGGTCACGCTCATCAATGGCGAAATCAGAAAAATATACCGAAAAGCCAAGCAAGCCGATATCGAGAAATGGAAAGAAGCCATTGCTCTCGAACATCGTACCATGCTGGATGCCCGCCAGATTGCCATCGAGCTTAATCTGAATATGAAAATCGGAGATGTTGAATATCAGGGTGATAAAACAAAAGCGATTTTCTACTACCTGGCCGACGATCGTGTCGATTTCAGGCAGCTGATCCGGATTTTTGCGGATACGTTCAGGATTCGTGTTGAAATGAAACAGATTGGTGCCCGGCAGGAAGCAGGACGAATTGGAGGAATCGGGCCTTGCGGACGCGAAATCTGCTGTGCATCGTGGTTGAATAATTTTGTATCGGTAACTACCAATTCGGCGCGATACCAGGATATTTCACTAAATCCGCAGAAACTGGCCGGTCAGTGCGGAAAACTCAAATGTTGCCTCAACTATGAAGTCGACACCTATATTGATGCGCAGAAAGACTTTCCGCCTACCCATATCCAACTCGAATCGGAAAACGGAACTTACCAGTACATGAAAGCTGATATTTTCAACCGGATTTACTGGTATACACAACTCGGCGACAAAACAGGCACTTTCATTCCCGTTCCGGTCGATCGTGTAAAAGAAATCCTGAATCAAAATCAAAAAGGGAAAAAAGTAGCCCGTTTGGTGCTTGAAACGGAGAGCAAACCGCTGGTTGAGAAATTCGAATTCGAAGCCGGATCCGAACGCGACTCATTAACCCGCTTCGATGATCCTAAAAAATCGGGCAATAAAAACCGCAACAATAACAATCGCCGCCGGAAATTTAAATCAAAATCATGAAGCAAGTGTTTTTCTATTTACTAAATCTCATCCTGATGGCGAGTGCCGTTTCGTGCGACCGGAAACGTGTTTTCGAGTCGTACAAAACACTCGAAGAGAAGGGGTGGAACAAAGATTCGATTGTCGTTTTTAATGTTCCATTAACCGACACGATCAAAAACCATAATTTACTGGTCAATATCCGCAACGAGGGAACGTATCCGTATAGCAATATTTACCTTTTCATGTCCATTGGTTCGCCCGATGGCACGACAAAAACCGACACCGTCGAATTCACTTTAGCCGAACCGAATGGTCGCTGGAAAGGCAGTGGAATAGGCGGTTTGCACGACAATCAGATTTTATACCGGAACAGTGTTTTCTTTCCCCGAAAAGGAACCTACAAATTCCAGATCAAACAGGGCATGCGCGACAATGTGCTTCCCGGAATCCGCGATGTTGGAATCCGCATTGAAAAGGCCCAATAACTACAAAAAAGGAAAAAGTCAATAGTCATTCGGAAAGTGCTTTTCAACTATTATCCAATGACTGATGACTCTTTTCTGAAAGACCGTATCCAACGAATGGCAATTCATGACTATGAATGACAATTTAATGACAAGAAAAAACCCGTCAATCTGTTCCTGAATTCAAATGCTTCATCGGGATGCAGAATAAATCTAAAAAGCAGTAATAGTGGGGAAGAATAAATTATCAAAATTTGCAGAGCTGAATACCTACGAACACGTGGTTCAGATATCGTATAAAAAATTAGTCGCTGAAGAATTTAAGTTTAAAGGAAAATGGAGCGAAGCTTTCTTCGGAAACAGTAATCCGATTATCCTTGAACTGGGCTGCGGAAAGGGTGAATATACCGTTCAACTGGCCAGTCATTTTCCGGAATATAATTTCATTGGCTTGGATATTAAAGGTGCCCGCATGTGGGTTGGCGCCACTCAAGGCATTGAACAAGGACTTAAAAATGTAGGATTTTTACGAACCAACATCGAAAACATCGGTTTGTTTTTTGGTCCGGAAGAAGTATCCGAAATCTGGCTGACCTTCTCCGATCCGCAAATGAAAAAGACGCGCAAACGGCTGTCCGCAACCAATTTTATCGGGAAATACCGGGAGATTATGGTTCCTAATGGAATCATTCACCTTAAATCGGACAGCAATTTTATGTACCGGTACACCGAAGCGATGGTTGCCGAAAATCGGTTTGAAGTGATCCGAAAAACAGACGATCTGTACAATTCTCCAATCCTGGATGAAGTGCTGTCGATAAAAACTTATTACGAACGGCAATGGCTCGACCGCGGCCTGAGCATCAAATACCTGGCATTTCATCTGAGTCATCAAAATCCGTTACGCGAGCCGGAAATCGAAATTGAAAAAGATCCGTACCGGAGTTTCGGGCGGGAAGGGAAAGAATAAAAGAGAGGCCTCATCCCCAGCCCTTCTCCAAAGGAGAAGGGAGTTTGGGCAATTGAAATTCTGAAAGTTTAATCTTTTAAGTACGACCTAATGACAAAGCGAAAAACTTCGAACACTGGTTCTTTCTCCCCTCCTTCGGAGGGGTTGGGGGAGGCTTCTTCTTTTTACGATAATGTCTACGAAGTTGTACGCCTGATTCCTGCCGGAAAAGTTACCAGCTACGGTGCAATTGCCACTTCTCTGGGTACGGCACAATCGTCGCGCATGGTTGGCTGGGCCATGAACAATGCGCACGTTCAGGAAAGATATGTTCCTGCCCACCGGGTAGTCAACCGAAATGGCCTTTTAACCGGGAAACATCATTTTGGTTCGCCAACAATCATGCAGGAACTGCTCGAAGCCGAAGGAATTCAGGTTGTTGACAACCAGATCGTAGATTTTGAAAAACACTTCTGGAATCCCATGATTGAACTTGCAATGGATTAGTTTGTTACTCTCAATACAATTAAAAAAAAGAAAATGACCGAAATACCTCGTAAATTAATCGTACCAAAAAATATTACAGACGCACTCCGGACAGTAGTTTTCCCCGGAAGCACCCAGGATGTTGTTTCGCTGGATATGGCGCAGGAGATCCGTGTAGCCGGAAAGAAAATAACTTTTTCACTGGTCTTCCAGCGGTCGGATGACCCGAATATGAAAGCCGTTATTGCGGCCTGCGAAGAAGCCATTATTGCTCAGCTTGGTCCCGATGTTGAAATCAGGGGAAATATCACAGCAAAAGCGATCCACCAGATGGAGCGTCCGATTTTGCCGGGAGTGAAAAATCTGATTGCAATAGCTTCCGGAAAAGGTGGCGTAGGGAAATCAACTGTATCGGTAAATCTGGCCATTGCGCTGGCTAAAACCGGTGCTAAAGTTGGTTTGATCGATGCCGATATTTTCGGGCCATCCATCCCAAAAATGTTTGGAGTTGAAGATGTTCGCCCGGCAGGCATTCGGGTTGATGGGAAAGAACGGATTCAGCCCATCAGCAAATTTGGAGTTAATTTCCTTTCGGTCGGCTTCTTTGTTGCCACTGAAGATGCCGTGGTCTGGCGCGGTCCGATGGCCTCGAAGGCACTCGGCCAGTTGATTACTGATGGCAACTGGGGAACACTCGATTATTTGTTGTTCGACCTTCCTCCCGGAACCAGCGACATTCACCTGACTTTGGTACAAACTGTTCCGGTAACAGGTGCAATCATCGTTACCACACCTCAGGATGTGGCTCTGGCTGATGTGATCCGCGGAGTCAACATGTTTAAAGGAAAAGGCGTCGATGTTCCCGTTCTTGGCCTGATTGAAAACATGTCATGGTTCACTCCTGAAGAACTTCCGGAGAACAAATACTATATTTTTGGAAAGGATGGTGGGGTGAAACTGGCAGAAAGGCTTGAACTACCATTGCTCGGCCAAGTACCGATTGTTCAGGGAATCCGCGAAGGCAGCGATTCGGGAAATCCGGTGGCCTTCGATGAAAATACAATGGTCGGGAAAATATTTACCGAAATTGCAGCCAATGTGATTCGGGAAGTAGAGAATCGCAATGAAAATCTTGATCCTACCAAAAAAGTAAAAGTTTCGAAAAAATAAGCAACTTTCAGTTTAAAATGGTTCAACGGAACGTCAGGTCAGATCAGGCCAGTCGTTCCGTTCTTTATTTCCTGAAATGACAAGCGACTTCAGGATAATTGGATTAAATTTTTAATTTTGTTGGGCTTGCAAAAGCATGAAAAGACTAACAAGATTGAAAATGCAATTAAAGCAATAAAAATGAAGAAAGTAGCTATTGGGGTTGATATTGGCGGAACAAATACCGCCATTGGAGTAGTTGACGAGGTGGGAAATGTAATCGTGAAAGACAATATTCTGACACGGACCGACGGAGATGTTGATCTTTATGTGGACGATTTAACGCTGGCTATCAGGGAAATGATTAAATCAGTAAAACTGATCAATACTGACATTGAGGTGATGGGAATTGGCATTGGTGCACCAAACGGTAACTATTACGCCGGAACAATTGAATATGCAGCAAACCTGGCTTTTAAGGGAATTGTACCGCTGGTCAAATTGCTGAAACTTAAATTTCCTGAACTTCAGGCTATTTGCTTAACCAACGATGCCAACGCCGCTGCTATTGGCGAAATGATATATGGTGGCGCAAAAGGCATGAAAAACTTTGTGATGTTTACCCTTGGAACCGGCGTTGGCAGCGGAATTGTCGTTAATGGCGATTTGGTTTACGGATCTGATGGCTTTGCAGGCGAATGCGGTCATACGATTCTGTTTCCGGGCGGACGACTTTGTGGTTGTGGTTCTCTTGGGCATATGGAAGCTTATTGTTCGGCGCCGGGAATGAAACGTACAGCTTTTGAACTGATGGCGAAATATAATGCAACCGATAGTTTATTGGCAAATAAATCATTTAACGAACTCGACTCAAAAGCAATTTTTGATGCCGCTGAACGAGGCGACAAAGTTGCGACTGAAGTATTTGAACTGACCGGGAAATGGCTGGGCATGAGTTTGGCTGATACCGCCCATCATCTTAGTCCAGAGGCCATCTTTTTATTTGGCGGTCCAACAGCTGCAGGCGACTATATTTTCAAGCCAACCAAAGAAAGCATGGAGCAGAATTTGTTAACGACCTTTAAAAATAAGATTCAAATTCTTCCTTCACAGCTAAAACCTGGTGATGCTCCAATTGTGGGTGCAAGCGCCTTGGTTTATCAGGAACTAAAATAGTATTAAGTCATATATTGCTGAATACTAGAACACAACAATTGTGTTCGAAAAATAAATGAACGGGAAGATCGGCTAATTTTAGTCGTCTTCCCGTTCGTAGTTTATATTAAAATTTGTTAATAGCTCAGGTTTTTCGGATCAGTTTACTTAGCTTCACCAACGAAACGATTAAAACAGAAGTTTGAAAAACATAAAACGACATATTATTCTTAGCCTTTTTTTCGCCTTTTCAATGCATTTTGGTATTCAGAAAGCGATGGCTACACCCGAACTCAAAAAGGTAAAATACAACTACCTTCTTCATCTTCCTGAAGAATACGGAAAAGATCCAAATAAAGTATGGCCAATCATTTTTTACCTGCACGGACGACATGCGAGCGGTAAAAATCTGGAAAGTCTGGAACGGTATGGGCTACCCTATTACCTCCTGAAAGGCAAAAAATTAGACTTTATCGTGGTTTCGCCGCAATGCCCGTGGAATAAAAACTGGTCAACTGAAGACTGGTTTAATCCGGTTTACGACGAAGTTGCCGGCAAATTTCGGGTTGACGATTCGCGGGTTTACCTCACTGGAATGAGCATGGGTGGTTTTGGAACCTGGGCGCTGGCCAACCGAATGCCCGATCGCTTTGCAGCCATTTCGCCCATGTGTGGCGGTGCTGATGTCAGATGGGCCGAAAACCTGAGCAAAACTCCGGCATGGGTTTTTCACGGAACAGCCGATCGCGATATCCCGATCAGTCGCTCGGAAGTGATAGTGAAAGCAATGGAAAAACAAAAAGCAGAAGTAAAATTCTCGCGACTGAAAAATCAGGGACACGATATCAGTAAGCAATTTGATAACGATGAATTGTATGCCTGGTTGCTTGAACATTCGATTCAGAAAATGCCCTTCTGGCAGGAGCCACTTCCTTTCATGAAAATGATTGCAGCAAAAAAAGTGACCATTAATCCTCCATTCAGGAATCCGGCAAACTTTGCTTCCATTCGATAGTACCCAATCCCGAAATACTGATCGCTTTTCCCTGAATTTATTGCCTGAAATAGTTGTAGCTTTGATGCCATGCAAACCATTTTCTCATTCATATTAAAGGTTTTAGGCTGGATACTAATGTTGCCGGTGTATTTCTACAAATATGCCATTTCGCCCCACACTTCCCCATCGTGCCGTCACGATCCGAGCTGTTCGAAATATGCCATTGATGCCATAAAAATTCACGGCCCATTCAAAGGATTCTGGTTGGGAACGAAGCGTATTTCCAAATGCCACCCCTGGGGAACCCATGGTTATGATCCGGTTCCACCGAAGAAAACTGCCCCATCTCCAACCCTTCCCCGAGAGGAAAGGGAGAAAAGCCCCTCTAAATCTCCCCGAGGGGAGACTTGAAAGCCTCATCCACAACCTTTCTCCGAGGGAGAAGGGAGTTTGGCAAGTGGAATTTCTGAAAGTTTGATCTTTTAAATACGACCTAATGATAAAGCGCAAATCTGCGAATACAGGTTTTTCACCCCTCATTCGGAGGGTTGGGGGGAGGCTAAAATATCCGGAAATCAAACTATCTTTGGTTTAAAATGTTTACACCCTTCAATATCCATTTCAAATATGAAGAAATATATTTATTTGCTCACATTCCTTCTGTTTGCCTGTCAGACGAAACAGCAAGAAACAAGTAATATCATTTCGGTGAGCATCTTACCACAAAAGTACTTTGTCGATCAAATTGCAGGCGAACTTTTACATGTGAATGTGTTGGTTCCTCCGGGTTCAAGTCCGCACAATTATGAAGTGCTTCCCTCGCAGATGAAAGATCTGGCCAAATCAAAAATATGGTTGCAAATAGGCTTGCTCACCTTTGAAGATGCGTGGAAAGAAAAACTTGCCGAAATCAATAAAGACCTGCTTATCGTGAATTGTTCGGAGGGAATTGTCCCGATTACCGGAAGCGAATGCGAGGAAGAAGGTCATGATCATGGCGATGAAGGAGGATACGATCCGCACATTTGGCTGGCACCTGCCGAAGTTAAACTAATAGCTCAGAACACGCTTAAATCGTTAAACACAGCTTTTCCTGAAAAATCTACTTCTTTCGAAGCAAATTATGCCCGGTTCATTACTAAAATTGATTCACTTTCGTTTCAGTTTGAGCAAAAACTCGCCCCTTTGAAAAACCTGAATATTTTAATTTTTCATCCGGCGCTTGGTTATTATGCCCGTCAGTTTAATCTCGAACAGATTCCGCTCGAACTGGATGGGAAAGAGCCATCGCCCAAACACATGAAAGACGTCGTCGATTTGGCCCGAAAAGAAAATATAAAGGTCATTTTCATTCAGAAAGAGTTTGATTCGGAAAATGCTTTGCAGTTGTCGCGCGAGATTGGCGGTGAAGTAATGGTAATTGACCCACTCGATTACAACTGGGAAAAGCAAATGCACGACATCACCGACAAAATAGCTGCACAGCAATGAAGAAACTGCTCGAAATAAAAAACCTTTCGGCCGGATACGATGGCAATATTGTACTTGAAAACGTTTCGATGGAAGTTTTGTCAGGCGACTTTATTGGCGTAATCGGACCAAACGGAGGCGGCAAAACAACCTTGATTAAAACCATTCTGGGGCTGATTAAACCGACTTCCGGAGAACTGATTTTACACATCAGCAAAACCAATATCGGCTATTTGCCTCAGGTAAACCAGATCGATAAACGATTTCCGATTTCGGTGATAGACGTAGTTCGCTCCGGAAAGTCAGACACGGCTTTGTTTTCATCGTTCAGGAAAAACAATGCAGAAATGGAAAAAGCGGAATCGCTGCTTGCAGAAATGGGCATTTCTGCGATACGAAACAAATCGATTGGCGAACTTTCAGGAGGACAAATGCAACGTGTATTTTTGTGCCGCGCCTTGATGAATGAGCCTGAGCTGCTGGTTTTGGACGAGCCAAGTACCTATGTTGACAATAACTTTGAAGGTGAATTGTACCTGAAACTGAAGGAACTCAACGAGCAAATGGCCATTCTGTTGATTTCGCACGATGTAGGCACCATCTCGTTTTTTGTAAAAACCATCGCCTGTATTAACCGGAGCCTGCATCATCATCCAAGCAACATCATTACCGAAGAACAGTTGACTTCCTACAATTGTCCGCTGCAAATTATTACGCACGGAAACATTCCGCATACCGTTTTGAAATTACACGACGAATACGAACACCATGGACATACTCATTGAGCTGTTTTCATACGATTTTTTTGTGAATGCGTTTCTGGCTTCACTGCTGGCAGCCATTTCGTGCGGAATTGTCGGCACTTACATTGTTTCGCGCCGGATAGTATTCATTAGCGGTGGAATCACCCATGCATCCTTTGGTGGTATTGGAATGGGTTATTATCTGGGCATCAATCCCTTGATTGGAGCTGCCATTTTCTCCATTTTATCCGGAATGGGCATTCAACTTTTCAGCAGCAAAGGAAAAGTACGGGAAGACTCGTCGATTGCCATTTGGTGGTCGCTGGGAATGGCCATAGGGATTATATTTGTGTATCTCACTCCCGGTTATGCACCTAATTTACTGAGTTACCTGTTTGGCAGTATTCTCACCGTTTCTACCGGCGAACTTTGGCTGATGTTGGCTCTTGCAGTGATCATCGTCCTGTTTTTTATATTCTTCTACCGAACCATTCTGTACATTTCGTTTGATGAGGATTTTGCTAAAACCTCCGATCTGCCAGTCAATCTGTTCAACTATTTGCTAATGATTCTGATTTCGCTGACCATTGTGCTGAACATCCGTGTCGTGGGAATCATCCTGATTTTGTCGCTTCTGACTATTCCGCAGGCCACAGCCAATGTGCTCACCCGCGAATTTGGCCGCATGATGGTTTATTCCGTAGGATTTGCATTTCTGGCATCATTTGTTGGTTTACTGATTTCGTATTTTGCCGATATTCCTTCCGGAGCAACCATTATTTTTACCCAGGTGATTCTCTTCGGAATGGTGAAACTGATCAAATCCTTTTTATAAATTTCTGAAGTACTTCTTCTTTAACCAATATTTATACATTGGATCCTGAAGCTCAATCTGATCGGCTGTGGTATCGACGATTTCGCGAGCAAAAAGCGATGTAAGTTACATTTTTGTAAGTTACAAAAATGTAACATCAAAAATAGGGTGTACGACAAAAATCCCATATTCAAAATTAGCATAATTTATTCAGGTTTTTTATTTTTGTATTAAAAACGATATGGGACAGAACGGCTATAAAAACATTCTCGACGAGATGAACCAAGAGTTGGCATGGGTGTACGACAAAATTCCCTTTTTTGATTTTAACCAACTTTCAATATAAATAGGCGAATTCTGTTCCGTCCGAAAGCAGACAAAATCTTTGATTGACATTTTCTCGCGGACGGGTTTCGCCTTCTTCATTACTGTTACTACTAAGGTTAAATATCAGAATATAAGGTTTTTATAATTTTGATTTTTGAAACCTTATTTTCACCGGGCAACCTTAGTATCAAAGGAAAACCAAGAAAAACCAACCTTATTATGTCATTTTATAATTTCTTATTTTGATATTTGATGCTCAAGGGAATTTTGTCGTACACCCTATACAAGGACTAATAAGTCTGGAAATAAAGCTTTAAAACTTATCAATAAATATTTTGCGAAATGAGACGTAATTTAGCAGAGCTTGATGTGGACTTTATTGGTGGACAAGATCCTATGACCAAGGAAGAAGAAAAAGCGATTTGTGAATATCTGAAATCGCATAAATTGGAGAACCAGAAGAAACAAAATCAAAGTAAGAAGGCATTGCCAAAAAGAAAGGTTAATGCTTAGAATCTAATAAGGTTTGAGTCTTTGTATTGGAAAAATAGGAAAGAGTCAACAGGCATTTGGAAAGGCTGGTTTTTACAATTTCACAATGACTAATGACTTTTTCCTTTATTAATAGGGATTCCATCCTTCCTGAAAAGAGCGATAAAACACAGAAGTGCGAAACTGAAAATTAAACATCTTGATATTTATACCAATTATTGGTAACTTTTGGGAAAAAGATAAATCATGAATAGAAATACATCCATATCAATAGGAGACTATTTTGACGATTTTATTCAAGGTAGAAATCTCTACCGGTCGTTACAAAAATGCAAGTGAGGTAGTCAGAGCAGGATTACGGCTTTTGGAGGAAGAAGAAAACCCCGCTCCCGCGCGATTGTATAGCGTGGTTAATTAAAAGTTATTCCTTACTTTTATTGAGTATATGTTTATAGTATCCTAACATGAGCCGTAACTACAAATTTTATAATCCTGAAGGCGTGTACTTTATAAGCTTTGCTGTTGTTGAGTGGTTAGATGTATTTATCCGCAACGAATATAAAAACATAA
>JBBQMW010000087.1:0-15708 GCA_038329265.1 Bacteroidales bacterium
CCTAAATTCGATGTCATGATGATGATCGTGTTTTTGAAATTGGCTACACGACCTTTATTGTCGGTCAAACGACCATCGTCCAATACCTGAAGCAGCACATTAAAAACATCAGGATGAGCCTTTTCAATTTCGTCGAAAAGGATTACCGAATACGGCTTCCGGCGAACTGCTTCGGTCAACTGACCACCTTCGTCGTATCCCACATATCCCGGAGGAGAACCAATAAGCCGGGTTACCGAGAATTTCTCCTGATATTCCGACATGTCAATTCGGGTCAGCATATTTTCGTCGTCGAACAGGTATTCAGCCAAAGCCTTTGCCAATTCGGTTTTACCAACTCCGGTAGTGCCTAAAAAAATAAATGAACCAATCGGGCGTTTTTCATCCTGAAGCCCTGCCCTACTCCTTCGCACAGCATCGGCAACCGCGCGGATTGCTTCGTGCTGCCCAATCACACGATGGTGCAATTCGTCTTCGAGGTGTAACAATTTTTCACGTTCGCTTTGCAACATACGAGAAACAGGAATACCAGTCCAGCGCGAAACAATCTGCGAAATATCTTCTGCATCAACCTCTTCTTTGATCAGGTGCTGAGATTTATTGCTGCTCAATTCAGCTTTCAGCTTTTCAATTTCAGCTTCAGACTCACCTATTTTCCCGTACCTGATTTCGGCAACACGCCCAAAATCTCCGGAACGTTCGGCCTGCTCAGCTTCCAGTTTCAGCGATTCAATTTCCTGTTTCTTTTGCTGAATGCCATCGATCAGCGATTTTTCCAATTGCCATTGTGCCCTGAATTTCGACTGTTCCTGTTTCAGGTTGGCGATATCTTCGTTCAGAATCGATAATTTTTTTTCATCCTTTTCGCGCTTGATGGCTTCACGTTCAATTTCGAGCTGCATAATTTTGCGGTCGATTTCATCCAATTCCTGTGGAACCGAATCCATTTCGAGACGCAGACGTGCAGCAGCTTCGTCCATCAAATCAATGGCCTTATCCGGTAAAAAACGTTCGGTAATATATCGTTGCGAAAGTTCGACCGAAGCGATAATCGCTTCATCTTTGATCCGCACTTTGTGGTGATTTTCGTATCGTTCCTTCAATCCACGTAAAATGGCAATGGCACTCAAAGTATCCGGTTCGTCCACATTCACAATCTGGAATCGGCGCTCCAGTGCTTTATCTTTCTCGAAATATTTCTGATATTCATTCAAGGTAGTCGCTCCAATAGCACGGAGTTCACCACGAGCCAGAGCAGGTTTCAGTATGTTGGCCGCATCCATGGCACCTTCGCTTTTCCCGGCACCAACCAGCGTATGTATCTCATCGATGAATAAAATTATTTCACCATTGGCACCAATCACTTCATTCACAACAGCTTTCAGCCGTTCCTCAAATTCACCTTTGTATTTTGCACCGGCAATCAGGGCACCCATGTCGAGCGAAAAAAGTTGTTTTGATTTCAGATTTTCAGGCACATCGCCACGAACAATCCGCTGTGCTAATCCTTCGGCGATGGCCGTTTTTCCGGTTCCGGGTTCACCGATCAGAATGGGGTTGTTTTTTGTTCGTCGGGATAATATCTGTAGAATCCGGCGAATTTCGTCATCACGTCCAATTACTGGGTCGAGCTTGCCATCGCGGGCACGCTGATTCAGATTTACCGCAAAACGGTTGAGCGAATCAAATTTATCTTCGGCACTCTGGCTATCCACTTTGGCCCCTTTCCGGAGTTCTTTGACTGCAATTTCAAGTTCTTTTTTATTGATCCCTGAATCTTTCAGCATCCGACTGATGGTATCTCCGGTTTCCAGAAGCGACATCAAAACATGCTCCACCGAAACAAACTGATCGTTCATTTCCTGCATGATTGCGATTGACTTCTGCAAAGCACGGTTGGCATCATTTGACAAATAGGGTTCTCCACCTGTCACTTTTGGATAGGATTCCACAATCCGGTCGAGTGCCTGCTGAATTAAAACCGGATTGGCGCCAACTTTTTTCAGGAGAAATCCCACTACATTTTCAGCTTCGTGAAAAAGTCCTTTTAAAATATGACCTGTTTCAATGGCCTGCTGCTGCTTTCCCTGAGCCACTGTAAAGGCATACTGAATGGCTTCTTGTGATTTGATTGTGAAATTGTTGAAGTTCATGGCATTTTGTTTTATCGTTTCCTGAAATTTTCACATTTCCTGAAATCGGTCAAAACACCTGCCAAGATAAAAGGTTATTTTTTTCAGGACAAATTGACTGATTGCGCGGTTAATTATGCTGACATCTGATTCAAAATCCCGAAATCATTCCACATTATTTACTATCCATATACTCTGCTCCCACAAACTGTTTAATCCAGTTCATCGAACCGTAATCTTTCTGCATCTGCAACATCAGTTTATTGGCTTCGGCAGTTTGGTCGGTTTCGTAAAGTGCTTTCAGGATAAATGCCTGCAACAACATCTTTTGCCAGCTGCATTGATCGTTATTTCGGTCAACCATCAATTTCAGGGCTTTCCGGTAAGCGATGAGCGCCTCTATTTTATCACCTCCGAAGGCAGCCGGGCGGTACATCAGCGAGTTTCCTTTTTCGATGTAACCCATTGGTTCTAACTGATCGAATAGAATCGCTTTGTCGATGTGCGACAAACTTTTCGGTCCAAAGAATGGAGCTTTATAGAAAGCGAATGAAATTTTATACCCGTAAAAAGCTCCGCTAAGACTATAAAGCTGAGCATTCCTGGGGTGTTCGTCCAGCAACTTATCGAGGTAAACATCAGCTTTTTCGACGTATGTTTTTGCCAAATCCTTTTTACCGGCTCCAATCTGGTAGCCCACCAAACCGTACATAGCTTTTACAATTTCTGTTTGCCAGGCCAAATCAGCCGATTTTACCTTTTCCATTTCAGCAATAAGTCCGGGCCATGGAGCCATATTCCCCAAACGATAGCTTTCGAAAAATGCACACTGATAATACGCCAGATCTTTCTTTTGAGCCTTGGCCGGTAGTATTGTATAAATCATTAGTACAATCAGTACCAGCTTTATTCTATTATTCAAAATCATGTGGATAAAATATGTCGTCCCAAAAATAATTTACTCTATTTAGTCCGAAAAGAGACTTGATCTTTAATATGCTTTAATCGCGGACAATTAGTATTCGATTTTGGTATTTGCTGTAAATATTTAGGCGCTCTGCGTTATTTAATCAGGAATTTGAACGACACTGCGACTGTACATTGTGACTGAACACTCACTCTTTGCCTTAAAACTTTATTCTTCGTCCTTTCCATTCGGTATCTTTTCTGATTTTTCTGAAAATATTATAAAAAACAATGGCCGTAAAACCAACTATCTGCAACGGATGAAGCAAGACTGATAAACCTGCATTCTGCCTGCACGACAGTGCCACAAACAGACGATTGGCCAAAACTAACATCACAAATAAACTCAAAAACTTCCATCCAAAAGCAATAAAAACGATGAATGGCCCAAAACACACCATGAACCAAAATCCAATCATGATAATCCGTTGTCCGCCAAAATACTCGTGCATATTACGCGAAAATCCCAGAATGGACTCCTGAGCGAGGCGGTACATCCGGCAATAAACGTCTTGATTACCCAACAAAACAGCCATTTTTAATCCTGAAGCTTTGATCATTCGTGCCAAACGAATGTCTTCCACATTTTGATTTCTGACTCTCGAATGCCATTGATTGATCCGGTAATTATCTGACTCGAACATCATGAATTGTCCGTTGGCAGCCGACAACGACGGGAAACTGGATTTCTGCACCAAAATCATCGGCAGCAAACTTTGCAATATCCAGTTCATCGCCGGAACGGTGAGCCACTCAGCAAAGGATTCCATTTTTTGCTGCGGAAAAATTGATAAAAGCGACAGTTGCTTTTCCTGAAAAAAAGCCACTGCTTTAGAAATCGCATTCGCACTCAATTCGACATCAGCATCCATAAAAATCAGGTATTTTCCTGATGCTTTTTGTGCAAGTTGGTGACAGGCATAATTCTTGCCCATCCAATCTTCCGGAAGCTTTTCACCCAAAAACCAACGAATCCGGCCATCTTCACCCGCGTACCAATTAAGGATTTCTTCGGTATTGTCCGACGAATGATCGTTGCAAACCAGCACTTCAAAATCGGGATAGTCTTGATTCTGAAGATTAGCCAACAATTTTCCGACGATCGATTCTTCGTCACGGGCCGGAATCAAGATCGAGACCTTGGAAAATGTCACAGGTTTTTTATCCGGAAGGTGTAGTCCTGACAAAAGGTTCACCAGCGAAACGATTGTCCGGAGCATCAGAAAACCTATTGTGAAAATGGCAAGAATTTCCATCATTCGGTTTGTTTTTCGACACAGTTCTGATAAAACGAATTATAGGCATTGGTCAATGATTCGGTGGTATGCTCACCCGAATAATTTTCGAGGTAAATACGGATTTCGGGCCGGGAAAAGCCAAAATAATCAACCAGAAAAACTGCGAAAACAATGGAGAGTTGTTTCTTTTCATTTTTCAAAATACGACCGATTCCTCCCTGAAAATGAATGGTTTGCTGATGTTGTGTAACCATGACTCCCGATGGATAAATAGTCAGCAAATTATTTGGATCGCTCAAGATTTCGGAGGAATATTGAAGTGACTCCAGAAAATCGCGGTTATTCTTTTGAATAGAAAAAACACCAACACGATTCAAAAATAGGTGTTTACGAAGGTTTTCCTCATCCATCATCACATGAAATTTGCGCTTAAAAACCGTGCGGCTCAAGAGGTACGACCAGTAACCGTCCCACCAGCTAAAATGGTTCTGAAACAAAAGCACCGAATGATTTTCAGGAATTATTGGTTCAGCGATAATCGTCATTTTTCGGAAATGAATTTTTCGCATCAATTCGTAAAACGACCAAAAAAACCAAAAATACAGGCTATTGTGCTTTGCTTTTATCATTTACTCTGATTTTTAAGTTGGTACAATTTCCACCAGGGAGTGCGGGGAGATTCGTGGTGTTCGAAATGATATCCGAAGAAATAGCACGAAAGCATGGCCCACCAATGACGTCCTTTTTGAGTACGTGCGCGGTGCGGCATCATCGCATTGGTATGAGGCAATCGATGTGGTCGGTAGGTTCCAAAATAGAACAACTGGAATGTGGCCAGAACCGATGGCAAAACCCAGAAAAGAATCAGGTTTAGCTGATCCACCCAGATTTTCAAAATATTGAAAAGTACCGCCAATGTGATGATTTGCCACCAACTCACATAATTCATCATAAAGGAAAACCACCAGCGCCAAAAATTCTGAGAGGTAGTACAAAAGTCTGGATCCTCAGTCTCGCCTGGAAAACGGTGATGCAATTTATGCTTTTCGAGCAATCGGGAATACGAAAGGGCAGCAAAAAGCCATGTGGACAACTTTCCAATCAAGGTATTTACAGAGCGGTTCGATGAAACTAGTCCATGCATCGAATCGTGTGCAGTTATGAATAACCCGGTATACAAATAAGTTTGTAGGACGATGTGCACATACAACATGGGAGAACTTACCGACAATTCAACAAAGACCAGCGATCCGATTAAATGTCCCAGCCACGCAAAAATTATTATGAGCGCAATTAGAAGTCCCATAGCTATATACGTATTAAAATATTCAGTGACAGGAAGAAAATAAACTGCATCATTAAAAGAGTTCCGGCAATCCTGTTCCTTATTTCAATTTTCAGGATTCGGATCATCAGGAATAAAAATCCGGAAATCAGGAACCAGTCCATGTAGTTTTGCAATGGAATTGTTTGATCCACCCAAAACCACATATCTGTTGCGATAGCAACTGGCTCCATCACCCAATCGAAACCCACCATCAGCAAAGCCCCTACCAGCGGAAAATACCAGGTATTGCAAATTGCTTTGGCCAATGCTGAAATGCAATACACCAAAACCAACCAGTTAATTCCGATGGTTAATGGAGTATTCCAAAGTTTGGGCCCGAGGGAATGACCATATTCGTAAAATCCAAAAAGTAGTTGAGTATTCACACCAATCAATTCCACCACGAAACCAAACACGACAATACCTAAAAAAACGAGCCAGTTTTTCATGGTTTTCGATTCATGGAAAACCATCAGCAAAGCCACCGCAGCAGCCATTCCGAAGGGAGTCAGTTTCTGGAAAAGTGGCCGCAGAGGCGTAATCATGAATCCGGCTATACCAACCAGATACCACACCACAATAAGAATCTTAACCACCCGTTCGTTCAACAAAACCTTCATCATTTGTGCTTTAAAAGTTGTTCGTTCACCAATCCGTCCACAATTTTTGCCGACGATAAACACAGCGGAATTCCACCTCCCGGATGAACACTTCCACCAACAAAATACAATCCATAAACATCACTTCTGAAATTGGCATGGCGGTTAAACGAAGCATAGCGGCTGTTCGAGCTGCTTCCGTACAATGAACCGTTGACAGAACCGGTTTGTTTAAATATTTCGGGAGGCGAAAGAATTTCTTCAGCAACGATGCAATCCGACAGTTTTTGTTTTAACATCCGTTCCAGTTTTTCCAGAATATTTTTTCGCGAAAGAGCAATCATATTTTCCCAATTTTGATCAATATCGGCGGGCGCATTCATCATTACAAACCAATTTTCACAACCCTCCGGAGCATCTGTGTTATTGTATTTGCTGCTGATGTAAATGTAAACTGTTGGATCGGAATACAATTCCTTTAATTGAAAGATATGCCTGAATTCTTCCTGATAATCGCCGCTAAAAAAGATATTGTGAACATCGAGTTCCGGAAAATTGCCTTTCATCCCCCAATAGAAAATGAGTGCCGATGACGAACGTTCTTCCTTTGTTATTTTTGCAAGTCGTTTTCGATCAGGCATCAGCGATGAATAAAACTGATGAATGTCGACATCGCTAACCACAATATTTGCAGGAATGAATCCAGAATCGAGCCAAACCCCTTTTGTTATTTTATTTTCAGTTTCAACTTTTCGGACAGGTTGATTAAAATGGAACTCAACACCCAATCGTAAAGCTTGTTTTACCAGCGAATCAGTCACCCGATACATGCCACCTTCAGGAATAAAAGCGCCCAAATTGTGCTCCAGATGCGAAATAACGCTCAAGGTTGCCGGTGTTTGATACGGATTGCTTCCGTTGTAAGTCGCATACCTGTCGAACAATTGAACCAGCCTTTGCTCGCCTAATTCGCGGGTATTGAAATCGTGCAAACTAGAAAATGCCTGAAGTTTTCTTGAATTCATAAGCGTTTTCAGTGCTTTGAGGTTCATCAGATTTTTAAGGCGGTGAAACGATCCGAAAATAAACAGATCGGCAGTCAGATCGAAAACCGTTGACGACTTTTGAAGATAGTTTGTCACTTTTTGAGCCGGAACATTCAGCTTTTCTTCAACTTCTGCTGCGAGTTTTGAAATGTCGCCAAACGATGAAAGTTGAGTGCCATCGGGATAAAAATATTTTGTAATTATTTCGAGTTTCGCAACCGTGAACTTTAGATCGTCATCAAGCAATTCAAAAACCAGTTCGGGCAAAGTAAACAATGAGGGCCCTGCATCGAAGCGAAAACCGGCGAAATTTTGCTCCGAAATTTTGCCTCCGGGCTTTTCAGATGCCTCATACACATGCACATGTATGTCCATACGGGCAAGCCGAATAGCCGATGCCAGTCCTCCAATTCCTGATCCAATAACAATTGCGTGTGTCATAATCGAATAAATTTATGAAAAACTGCACGGTTTCCAAAAATAATTTCGTAATTTTCTCAAACATTTCAAACTTAATTTGTTTAAGTCTATTATAAGTAAATTAAACAAATGCAAAAGAAGGTACTAATTATTGGAACTGGACTGGGTGGATTGTCGACAGCACTGCGTTTATCGGTCAGAGGCTACGATGTTGAAATGGTAGAAAAATACCATAAAGCCGGAGGTAGGCTAAACTTGCTCGAAAAAGATGGATTTAAATTTGATTTGGGGCCTACTTTTTTCAGTATGAGTTACGAATTTCAGGAACTGATCAAAGATTGCAACATTGAAATGCCTTTCGAATTTGTAGAGCTGGATCCATTGTATTCGGTTCATTTTGAAGGCGATAAGCGGAGCTATTTAATTTATAAAGATCTTAAAAAACTGGCTCTCGAATTTCAGCATTTGGAACCTGACTTCGAAAAGAAAATTAAGAAATTTCTGGAGGCTGCGGGCAAAATGTTTCATGATACGCAAGACATTGTTATCAAGCAAAATTTTGATTCGCTGACTCAATACCTCCTAAAATTAACATCTGTTCCATTAAAACATGCACCCAAAATGTTTTATTCCATGTGGCGCGAGATGGAGCGTAACTTCGAGTCGTTCGAGGTAAAAGTAATTTTCTCGCTGGTTGGTTTTTTCCTCGGATCAACTCCATTCGATACTCCTGCTGTTTATACCTTGCTGAATTATACCGAGTTGGTACACGATGGTTACTACAACGTGAAAGGCGGAATGTACAAAATTGTGGAAGGATTACTTCCGGAACTTGAGAAACGTGGGGTGAAAATTCATTACAACACCGAAATTACCAATTTTTCGGAAGAAAATGGAAAGATCAGTTCGTTTACCGACAGTTCAGGAAAAATATGGAAAGCCTACCAGTTTGTGGTAAATTCCGATGCTGCCTGGTTCCGTGGAGCTATCCTGAAAAGAAAGGCATTTTCAGATGAAAAACTGGATGCAAAAAAATGGACGCTGGCGCCACTCACTATTTATCTCGGATTGGATACGAAAGTACCGGACATGTATCACCACAATTATTTTTTGCGTCGCAATTTTAAGGAATACGCCGGAAAAATATTCAAGAATAAAATAAAGCTCGATAAACCATATTATTACGTCAATATACAGTCGATGCATAATCCTGATTACGCCCCACCCGGGAAAGAATGTGTATTCATTTTATGCCCTGTGCCCGATTTGCGGTTCAAATCAAATTGGAGTGACGATCAGGAAATTGCCAATGCAATTATTCAGGATATGAGCGACCGCACTGGATTCGACTTTCATAAACATACCGAAGTGAAGGTTGTTTTAAATCCTGAACACTGGCAAAACATGTTTAGTTTATACAAAGGCAGCGGACTGGGGCTGGCGCACGATTTGAATCAGGTTGGCGGTTTCAGACCAAAGAATAAAGATGAAAAATTTGGCAACCTTTACTACGTTGGAGCATCAACAGTTCCCGGAACTGGTTTGCCGATGGTAGTTATCAGTTCCAGATTAGTAACCGAACGAATACAGAAAGACAATGGATTTGTATCGTAAAAATAACCTCGATTGTAGCCGGATTACGACTCGCAATTACAGCACTTCCTTCTCTTTGGGAGTGCAGCTTTTGAGTCCGAAATACCGCGAAGGTATTTATAGTATTTATGGTTTCGTTCGGTATGCCGACGAGATCGTGGATACCTTCTTTGACCAGAATCAGCGGGTTATTTTCGATGAATTCAGGCAGGAAACGTATAAAGCTATCGAGCGCAAATTCAGCATCAATCCGATTATTGACAGTTTTCAGATGGCCGTTCATAAATTCGGTATCGACCGTGAACTGATCGACGCCTTTTTGCTCAGCATGGAAATGGATCTGTCGAACGAGGTGTATTCGCCCGAGTTACTAAAAACATACATTTATGGTTCGGCTGAAGTAGTTGGTTTGATGTGTCTGCGCGTGTTCTATTTCAACGAACCCGAAAAATACGATGCCTTAGTTGCTCCGGCACGCAAACTGGGTGAAGCATTCCAGAAAGTTAATTTTTTGCGCGATGCACGCGACGATTTCAGCGAAAAGGGCCGGGTTTACTTTAAAGACATCGATTTCAATAATTTTACCGAAGAGACAAAAAAACAGCTTGAAGCCGAAATCGAAAAAGATTTTCAGGAATCGATGGAAGGAATCAGGCAACTCAAGAAACAGGTCAGACTGGGAGTTTACCTTGCATACAGCTATTATCTTAATTTACTTCGTGAAATAAAAAAGGCACGTCCAGAAGAAATTCTAAAAAAAAGATACCGGGTTTCGAATCGTCGAAAAAGTTACCTGTTAGTAAATGCTTACCTAAAAAACGCATTGAACCTACTTTAGTTTGCCAGAATTATAATTCGGTTCGCTCCTCAAATTTTCGTATTTTTGCTGCCAATTATATTCTGAAAACCTGAGATGTTTAAATTCCTTTTATATCCTTTTTCCGCAATTTTTGGTCTGATTGTTTCGATACGTAATTTTATGTACGACTATAAAATTTTCAAATCAACCGAATTTGAGATTCCGGTAATCTCGATTGGCAACATTACTGTTGGCGGAACCGGGAAAACTCCGCATACCGAATATCTGGTCGATTTGCTTCGGAAACAATTCACAATCACCACTATCAGCCGGGGATACAAACGTAAGACAAAAGGTTACCAGGAAGTTGACGTAGATTCATTGGCAACTGCAGTTGGCGACGAACCTCTTCAAATCAAGCGTAAATTCATCGATATTCAGGTTATTGTTGACGAAAAACGGGTTCATGCCATTAAAAAAATTCAGGTTCAGGAACCGGCTCAGCTACCCGATGTGATTTTGCTCGACGATGCTTTTCAGCACCGAAGTGTCAGCGCCGGAATCAACATTTTGCTGATCGATTTTAACCGTCCGATCGATAAAGACAGCCTCATGCCGGTTGGTCGTTTGCGCGAATCGAAATGGCAGATGCGCCGGGCAAATGTGATTATTTATACCAAATGTCCGCAGGAAATTTCGCCCATTACCCGCCGTATCATCATGAAAGACGTATACTTGCGGCCCTATCAAAACTTGTTTTTTACAACCATGGTTTACCAACCATTAACACCCGTTTTTCCTGATCTGGCCATTGAAACTCCCAAACTTGCATCTGATAAAGTGAGTGTTTTGCTGGTAACCGGAATCGCAAACCCTGAGCATTTAAGGAAATACCTGAGCAACTTTACCGAAAACATTTCTGATCTGAAATACCCTGATCACTACAATTTTAATCCTTCAGACATTCAGCAAATCGAACAAAACTTCGCCGGAATTGAGGCCGCGAATAAAATCATTATTACTACTGAAAAAGATTCGATGCGACTGAAAGACATGAATTTATCCGATTCGATGAAAGCCAATTTGTTCTTTATTCCACTCAAAATAAAATTCCTCGACAGCGAGGGCAAAAACTTTGACGAAAAAATTGTGACCTATGTTAGAGAAAATAAAAGCAACCGCGACCTTCATAAGCGAAAAAGTAAAAATGCCAATTGATGCCGGAATTATCCTCGGATCGGGACTTGGTGGTTTGGTTAAGGAAATTGATATTGAGCTGACAATTCCGTACAGTGAAATTCCTGATTTCCCGGTTTCAACCGTTGATGGGCATTCAGGACAACTGATTATCGGGAAACTGGCGGGCAAAACGGTATTGGCCATGCAGGGCCGGTTTCATTATTACGAAGGCTATTCGATGAAAGAGGTGACTTTTCCTGTTCGCGTGATGAAGATGATGGGAATCAACACCTTGTTTGTTTCCAATGCATCGGGCGGATTGAATCCTGATTATAAAGTGGGCGATGTGGTAATTATTTCCGACCATATTAATTTCTTTCCTGAACATCCGCTGCGTGGTAAAAACATCACCGAACTCGGAACCCGTTTCCCTGACATGAGTAAATCGTATGATCCGCATCTGCGCAACAAGGCGAAAGCCATAGCATTGAAGAACAGCATAACTGTACGCGAGGGAGTTTATGTTGGAGTATCAGGTCCAACCTTCGAAACACCTGCCGAATACCTGATGTTTCGTCTTTTGGGAGCCGACATTGTAGGCATGTCGACTGTTCCTGAAGTGATTGTTGCCCGGCACATGGAAATGACTGTTTTTGGAATCTCGATCGTGACCGACAGCGGCGTTCCCGGCCAAATCGTCGAAATCTCGCACGAAGAAGTTCAGGAAGTGGCCATGAAAGCAGAACCAAACATGACCTTGATATTAAAAGAGTTGGTTGCAGGTTTGTAAGAGTTTCGAGTTTAAAGTTCCCCCTCCTGCTGCGGTCAGAAAATTCCAGGTTGTGGAACTTTCCCGATATTTGATGATCTAAATTAAGCAAGAATAATCTCAGCATCACTATTTAGCTTCTGGTGTAAAAGCCGGGCAACTTTTATGGTTGGCTCACTTATCATTCAGAAATTCACTACACTTTTTTCGAAGAAAAAATTACGATCGCAACCAATCGGTAATTAATTCACTAGAAAGAATTAAATGGGTGGTTCAACAAAGTGAACCTTCTGCAAAAATTTATTTGTACAGATCGAGGGCAAGATTGGAATTTGAGATTGGTGAAGTGATCAGTCCAATGGTTTATTCTGAAAAGGAATGGGAATCAAATAACCGGATCACCCCATTCTATTCGAATGTCATGCGTGAAGGGCAATTATTATGAGCGAACACCTACCTGAGGAATACGTGAACTACAGCCTCAAATGGGCAAAAGAGACTATTTCAGAGGTTGAAACTTTGATTCAGAATGAATTTTGGAACACAGCTATCAACCGACTGTACTATGCATGTTTTTATGCAGTTAGCGCATTTCTCATAAAAAATGGAATAGAAACCTCAAGCCATTCTGGTTGCCGACAGAAATTCCGACAACAAGGAATTCTCCAACTTGATTAGTGATTGGCTTCCGAAAAATGATTAACTTTGTTAAAAGATTAAAACCAACCATGCCAAAGTTGTATGAATATTTCGGGTTAATTTTTCTTTTCTATTCTCACGAACATGAACCCATACATGTGCATGGGAAATATCAGGAAAAAGAAAACAAAGCTGAAATTATTTTTGAAAATGGCAAGTTTAAAGAGATCCTGATTAAAGAAGTACCTGAAAAGGAGCCATTAGATGTTCAAAACTTAAAACGGTTCAAAAAGATAGTGGAGCTATATCGGGATGATATTGTTCGGAAATGGATCGATTTTTTTGTTTATAATATTGAAATTGCACCGGAAAGGATAACAAAAAAGATTTAGACTATGGTAATTTCGATTAATAGTGCAGAATACATCGGGGATTATAAAATTAAATTTTCTTTCTCTGACGGGGTTCAGAAACTGATAGATTTCTCCGATTTCTTAAATAATGCAAGAAATCCGATGACCAGAAAGTATCTGAATATAAATTTGTTCAAGAATTATTCCTTAGATTTTGGTGATATTATTTGGAATGATTACGAAATGTGCTTTCCTATTTGGGATTTACACGAAGGGAAAATTTAACAATCAAAATAGATTATTCCTCCCTCAACGCCCTCACCAAATTCTGTTTAAAAGCCATTCGAATAGCCACCAAACTAAAGATCGCACCACTTAAAATCACTAAAACAGAAATGGCAGGAAGCCAAATCCATAGGCTGGCGTAAAGTGAAGACATCAAAGTTGGCAAGCCACTCAAAACGGCAGGAATCAGCCCGATTAAAACAGAAACTATCATCAGGAAAAGCTTTTCGCGCATCAACAACCGCTGAATAATGGATTTGGAGAAACCCAGTGAAAGCAACAAAGCGTATTCAGGAATCTGCTCAAAGGTGATTCGGAAGATCAGGATTCCCAAGCCGAGCGTGCCAATGAGTAAACCCAATGCGCCCAGCATCAGGAAGATATTCAGGTAAGTATTTTCAACGGTGTAAAACGACAGCAAACGATCGGTTGTCAGGCTGATTTCGGGGCCGTAATTGCGCATTCCTGTTTGCAAATCTTCAGCAACCGAAGTGGTATCTGGCACGTCAATCAGGAAAATATTCGAGCCACTCACCGATGGAAATGCCCGGTTGAAATGATCTTCTGCAATAATCACATTCCCCTGAAAAATTGAGTTGGCCAGTCCGCCCACCAGTTTCAGCTTCAAATCTTTGCCATCTTCGGTTTTGTACATCAGAGTATCGCCGACGCTTTTCATCAGTCCCCACTGAATCACAGTTTGGTCGGCAATGGCAGGAATCACATCGTCAGCCAGCGTTTTATTCAGCGTCAGCCACGGATTTTGGGCATCCAGATCGTCGGTTCGCGTGGCAAATGTAAACGCTGATCGACAATTGAAAGCACCCGGATTGCAGGCAATCAAACGTGGACGAGAAATCTTATTCAGGTTCAGGCAACTGGCATCGTCGCCCGGCTGCGACTGAAACTGCACCAACTCCGCCGCTTCCGGAATATTCAGGTCTTCCCGGCCCTGCCTGGTATTGGCATCAAAAAGGACCGGCATGGTGGTTTCTACAAAGTAGTCGTAGCCACCCGTTCCCGATGAAGGCAATTCAGCTTTTGACGTCAAATCTTTGCGGTTCAGTCCGGTGGAGACGACCATAAACACGCCCACCGACAGGAAACTCACGATCATCACATTGCGGCGACGTTCTCCGGCAATGCGTTTCAGGAGAAAGGTTCGCAGTGAAAAATCCATGGTCTTTTCCTGAACTGCCAATCGGCGCATCCAAAAATCGAAAATCAGGATTAGTCCCGGTAATAAACCAAACCCGCTGATAAAGAACATTTCAGGATTAATTTCACCGCTCCGGAAACCCATTGTAAACAGAAGGAAAAAGGAAAAAGTAATCAGAAAAATACCTGTACCAAGCGACCATCGTCCGCTATTAACTTTTCCGGAGTCCGATTTTCGCTGCAAAGCAATCGCTTCGTTTTTGAGAACCCGGTTCAGGATAAACCAGATCGCGGTAATAGACATTGCGGCAATAATCAGGCTTCCCATCATCAGCGAAACCGGACGAATGTGAATGTTGACAATCGAAGTGCGGACAATATCGACCCAAATGGTATTGATGGCCTGTAAAATCAGGCGATTGTAAAAGATGCTAAACGGAATGCCGAGCAAAATGCCGACAACCACAAATACCGAAGCTTCAGCCACAAACAATTTGCGGATAGCCGGAAACGAAAAACCGAGTGCGGTCAAGGTTCCGATTTCCGGTTTGCGGAACCCAAGGTAAAGTTTGAACAACAGGAAAGCCAATAGCACCGCGGCAAACAGCACGAAAAAACTCAAGCCGATAAACAAGCTTCCAAAGTCGGTGCCACCACTGGCCGCCGCCAGTCCGTCGGTTCTGACATCTTTTATTTCGAACCCCAGTTGAGCAGGCAAAAGTCCGGCAAGGAGTTGGTTTTCGAATTCAGCTTTTTTCAATCCCTGAACGCGAATCGAAGTCGCTTGTCCAAAGCGGTTTCCCCAAAGTTTTTGCGCTGTTTCGAGCGAAACAAACGCCTTTGGAGTTCCTTTATGCTCTTTCCAGTAATCTTCGTCTTTGGTACGGATTTTCTTCAAATCGACAGGCACGCCGGTTTTCCAGTCGCGGCAGTTTCCGGCGTCCGAAAGTCCCGGAATCACCGGCGCCAGTTGCGAATCGGCTTTTGCACCTTCCATTTTAAAGACAGAACTGATCACAAACGTGGTATCTTTCTGCAACAAACGGCGCAGCGACCCCACCTCAAAATACGAAACTTGCACCTGATCTCCCACTTTGGCCACCAGGTCTTCGGCCAGCCACTCGCTGACAGCCATTTGATTTCCAGAGAGATTTGGATCGCTTGAAATAAATGAATAAGGCGTTTGCTTTCCGTTCAAGGTAAAT
>JBBQMW010000088.1:0-15645 GCA_038329265.1 Bacteroidales bacterium
ACCAAGCGGCGATTTGCTTGTGGCTACACCTTCTGCTTCAGTATTTGAAGGCTGACAATAATACATGTAATATATTCCATCCTTATACTGGCAATCGGGAGCAAAAAGCAGATCATCATTGTAAAGTACCTGATCATTTGGTCCTTTCGAGGCAAATACATCTTTGGTCAAATCCCAGTGAATCAAATCAGACGAAGACAAAACATGATGTGTCCACGAACAGTAATAATTGGTGCTTTCATCATTTGAACCATAAATGTACATTTTACCATCTTTCCAGATGTGGGCTGAAGGATCAGCAATGTAAACTCCGGCAGGAACAATCGGGTTTTGGGCACACAAATAGGAAAAAGAAATAAGGAATAAGGAAATGGTGATAAGTTGGAGTTTCATTCGGTTCAGTTTTATTGTTTTTCAAATTTAGTCTTTTCTCTCTCAATAAATGTTTTTAAATCAGTTGGCTGTTTTCCTGTTAATCGGGTGTAAAAATCAGAAATCCGGGGTACTTTCTGAAATCTATTTAGATAATGAAGGAGAATCAATACGATAATCATTCCTTTTGCCATCCCTTCCTGACTTTTGATGGTATAGAACTTTAGAGGATTTACATTTCGATATTGAATCGGATTTTCAATTGATGAGTTTATTAATGAGGTCACTGTATCAAAATTTTCATTCTCCAATCCGGTTATCTCAAATGCATTATTCTGAAATTCCTGAAATCTGTCGAGCAAAATTGCTCCGGCTTCTCCGATGTTTTCAATGTCAATCCAGTTGAATTTCGCTTTTCCTGCTGGCAAAATAATCTCACGTTTTGTTTTTATATCTCCAATCAGAGTTGTTGTCAGGTTTTGCATAAAATAACTTGGCCGCAGAAAAATAGATTTTATTCCAAACTCATTGATCAAGCGCTCAATCTTATTATGAGGAATCACCTTACTTTTTTCTGCGCCTTGAACCGATAAAAAAACGATCTCATTGATATCCTTCGCCTTAACTCTGGCAATTAAAGGTCTGAAATACTGGTCAACATCTGAAATATGCGGTGGTCTTAAAAGAAAAATCCGGTCAATGCCGGTCAATGCCTTGTCGAATGTATCAGGATCTTCAAAATCAAAGTGAACATACTCAATGTTCGAAAAATCCTTAAAAATCAATTTCGCTTTTTCGATATCTCTGACACCTGCAATCAGTCTATTTAACGAATCAATCTTACTCAAATATCGAATCACTCCAAATCCAATGTTTCCTGTCGCTCCTGTAATTAGTATGTTACTCATTTGTAGTATCCTTTTTTTTGTAATATAAACGTTTGTGGCATGGTGAAGGCCGGGATTTAACCAATGAACTTCCTTCAAAGTATTGCTTTTCATCCGGCATGTGCGGGATCCTGTATACGAAGCTGGATAATCGGCTTGCTGGTTAGCTTGCTGGTTAGCTTGCTATTGTGCGTCGCTATTTAGTTGCTCAATTACTTTTTACAGAAAGCGAAACACTTAAATTCATTATCATCTTTTTGGTCGTATCGTGTCAAATTGCACAACACTTCCTCGTCTGGATTATCGTCATTTATGCAGATTAAACATAAAGACGGCTTTTTTATCAAGTCTGAATTAATCTCGTATCCGTCATCATCGAAAATACCAGCAATTTTAGTTGGGTCAATATCGTCAATATGTCTACCGCCTTTTTTTCTTTCTCTCTTTTTTATAACGGAATCAATTTCGTAGTCTTCTGTCGGATAGCTTTCTCCAGTAATACAAGAAAAGCAACTGTTTCCAACTGAAGCCGATCCAATCACCCAAATATCGTTTCCACAAGAGCACTTGATTCCATTGTTGTAATCATTTATTGCAGATTTCAAACGTTTTCTTTAATCCTCCTATTTCTCTGAAGGATTATTCTTCAAATGCAATGCTACATATTTATCAATTGTTATTGGTGCAAATCCCATTTTTTAAAATATTTAGCTGTCCAGTAATAATACAAAAATCGTTGCAAGATATATCATTTCTAAAGTCTATCAAAGTTGATTATTCCGGTGCATAGTGAACCACTTTTCGGCCAAATCCAAGATACAATGGGTAATAAAATCTTCAGTATTTTATAAATCAAAAAGCACTTCAACTGTTGGAAGAAGATCGCTCAGATCGTTCCGTTTCTTCACATGAGATTAATTCACAACACGTTAAGTAATGAAACTTTCTTATTCCATATTGAACATTTTAGATTTAAAAGAAGTGATTCTCATTAAAAGTTTAAGTGTGTGAATCATGTAACTTCTTTCCGGAATTGTGTAACCCTTAGGGTATTTAGAGTTCCCATTTTTGTAATGTGGAAACTTTTTCACAACTAAATTTTAAAATCATGAACACTACAGAATTAAAAGGGAACTGGGATGAACAGAAAGGCAAACTGAAACAAAAATTTGCAAACTTAACTGACGATGATCTATTGTTTGCAGAAGGCAAAAAAGAGGAGATGCTTGGGAAACTTGAAATCAAACTTGGCAAATCAAAAGATGAATTGCATAAAATTATTTCATCACTTTAATTTATCTTTAACAGTGAACACATCCGCACCCGAACCAAGTTGACAGCCTTTGAACAAAATAATAAATTGAAAGCATGAAATATTTCAATTTATTCGCTTCTGACAAGATTGGATTCGTTCAATTAAAAAGTCGTACTCTTATGTCACCCATGACAAGATCATGCGATTCTGGGTAAAGGAATGGAAGACAATGCGGTCGACCGAATCAAGGTCGGAAACCGCATCCGTCTTCCTTTCGATATGATACGCCCATAAGCGCCAAGCAAATCAAATCACCATATAATAAAAACCTTGCCTGCGAACACTTTTGTGTTGCATGGCAGAAACGAAAGAGAGGAAACTATGAGCACAATTACAACAAAAGACGGTACACAAATTTACTACAAGGACTGGGGAACGGGCAAACCCGTCGTTTTGTGTCACGGATGGCCACTCAATGCAGATGCATGGGAATCTCAAATGATGTTTCTGGCATCGCATGGTTACCGTTGCATTGCACATGACCGACGTGGGCATGGCCGGTCAAGTCAGCCATGGAATGGTAACGATATGAATACCTATGCCGACGATCTGGCAGAACTGATGGATGCACTCGACTTGAAAGGTGCAACACTGATTGGCCACTCCACTGGAGGTGGCGAAGTTGCCCGCTACATTGGCCGCCACGGAACTTCCCGCATCGCCAAGGTTGTTCTTCTGGGATCGGTGACTCCAATCAGGCTGAAAACCAAAGACAATCAGAATGGTACACCTATTGAAGCGTTTAACGAGGTACGTGCCGGAGTTGCCGCCGACAGATCGCAATTCTATATGGATCTGACTACAAAGTTTTTTGGCGCCAACCGTAAAGACCATAAAGTCACTCAGGGAATGCGCGATGGATTTTGTTTTCAGGCCATGCAGGGCGGACTTTGGAACGAATATGCCTGCATCAAAGCTTTTTCGGAAACCGATTTCACCGAAGATTTGAAAAAGTTTGATGTTCCCACGTTGATAATCCACGGCGACGACGATCAGATTGTACCTATCGATACCACTTCAAAGGTAGCCGTCAAACTCATTAAAAATGCCACTTTAAAAATCTATGCCGGTGGATCGCACGGATTGGCCGAAACACATAAGGATAAGCTCAACATTGATTTATTGGATTTCATCAAAGGCTAAACGAAAATATTGGAACACGTGTGCTGGTCGCAATTCAGTGCTTTGCACAAGTATTGCTATTACGCACGCGTGAACTTTTTATTCCAACTTTAAGTTTGATATGCGAATGAAGGTTCATTATTCAAAAATTAAATACCAATGTGTTAAAAATTTCTGAAGATAAAACAACGGAAAAAGCTCGAAATCGCCGTGTTCACATGGCCAATGAAAGGACATTTCTTGCATGGATAAGAACCAGCATTGGGATCATGGCCTTCGGTTTTGTAGTCGAAAAGTTCGCGTTGTTCATGAAACAAATGTCTTATATTCTGGGAAATTCAACTCTTGGAGAAGCTTTGCCTCCTTCTCACGGATATTCAGCCATTCTCGGAATATTCCTTGTTGGACTGGGCGCTTTGATGGGATTGCTTGCATTTATCAGGTATAAGAAGGTTGAGAAACAGATAAACGAAGATAAGTGGCAATCATCCTCGATACTTGACGCGCTACTCACAATATCAGTACTTGTGGTCGGCATTTTCCTTGTTGTTTACTTAATTTACAACATTTGAACTAATTAGAATATTTGAAGGCTTAAATGTTGAACTTGAACATGTGGCAATACTTGACTGGTGATATAGCCTTGTCTCATTTAAATGAGTTCCCTGACTATTATACCAGACTGGAAAAATTAGAGAAAGAAGCAAAGATATTTTGGAAGAAAAAATGCTAAAAACAAATGATTGAGCTTAATAAACAAAGATCCTTTATTTTCTGGCAGAAGTGGCTATTTTACAACAGCCTTCTATTCGCATTATTTGGGATTGTTTTTGCTATACATGGAGCGAATCCATTGTTTTATCAATGCTCTCTCATTTCTGCAAAAAGCACTCCCTATCATTTTTACGTGGAATGACTTTAATAATCAAACTACGTCCTTTTTAAAATGAAAAATCTTTTCAAATGGTTTCATATCCCAAGAGAATAGCAACTTATTTAAAGAAGTCGGGGCCAAAGGCCAAATTGATAAAATTGCTGCTAATCTTATTTATTGGTATGGTAATTTTTGTTGGGTGCATTATATTATTTATTTCACCTATCACAAAATATTTGGTTGAAAAGTATGATTATAAATATACTGGCCGGGAGATTAAAATAGATCGGGCATACGTCAACCCATTTACCGGTTTTGTTCATTTCTCGAACCTCAGAATCTATGAAGATAAAAGTGACAGCATTTTCTTTTCAGCAAATGGTATTGACTTGAATATTACATTGAATAAATTGTTATCCAAAACATACGAGATAAGTGATCTGACAGTAGATAAACCGATTGTAAAAATAGTCCAAAGCAAAAAAGATTTTAATTTTAATGACCTGATTACAAAATTTTCAAGTGGCGATTCACTCTCCTCGAAGGCACCTCTTCATTTTAATGTTTTAAACGTAAAAATTATTAATGGAATATTCTATTACATTGAAACAGAGATTCCTATCAATTACTCAATTATAAAACTGGATATTGAAAGTCCGGGTAAATCGTGGAATTCAGACACTATTACCTCAAAATTTTCTTTTTCATCAGGAATAGGAAGTGGCGACATCAAAGGAGAATTAACTGTCAATTTAAAAACCAATGATTATCGTCTGGCTACTGTTATCCAAAAATTCGATCTGAATATTATCGAACAGTATCTAAAGGATTTAACGAACTATGGAACCTTCTCAGCCAACCTTGATGCAGATTTAAAATCAAGCGGGAACTTTAACAGTGTGGATAGTGTAACTACATCGGGTCAGCTGTCAATAAATGATTTTCATTTCGGAAAAAATCCAAATGATGATTATGCATCTTTTGACAAATTGAAAATTGCAATTAAGGAGGTCAGTCCTAAAAACCTCATATATTTTATCGATTCATTATCGTTGATTCATCCATATTTTAAATACGAACGTTACGATTCCTTGGATAACATTGAAACTATGTTTGGGCAAAATGGATCAAATATTACCGCTGTCAAAGCTGATGCCGGCAAATTTAACTTAGTTATCGAAATAGCCGACTATATTAAAGCCTTGTCGAAGAATTTCTTTCGGAGCAATTACAACATTAAAAGGTTGGCCATCTATAACGCCAACTTAAAATTCAATGATTACGCCATCAGTGAAAAATTTGCAATGGCGTTAGATCCCTTTTCTCTGATTTCAGATTCAATTGACAAGAATAACAAAAGGGTAAATGTGTATGTTAAATCCGGTATTTTGCCCTATGGGGGAATGAATATTGCACTTAGTATCAATCCAACAGATAGCAGCGATTTCGACCTCCGATATCATCTGAATAAAATACCGGCTACCCTTTTAAATCCATACCTAATTTCGCAGACATCTTTTCCTTTCGACAGGGGAACCATTGAATTAAGCGGCACCTGGAATGTCAGGAACAGTATGATAAAAAGTGAGAACCACCTTGTAATTATTGATCCCAGACTATCGCAGCGGTTTAATAATAAGCTACCTAAATGGATTCCCATGCGGCTGATAATGGCTTTTGTGCGGGAAGGTGGTAATGTTATTGATTACAAAATTCCTATAACAGGAAGCTTGAAAGATCCCAAATTTCATTTTCGAGATGTCATTTGGGATATTATCAAAAACATTTTTATTAAGCCGGTAACAACTCCTTACAGAATGGAAGTAAAAACAATAGAAACAGAATTAGAAAAATCGCTGGCATTGAAATGGGAGATGCGACTTAGCTCATTGGGCTCCATACAAGAAAAATTTATCAAAAATATGGTACTATTTCTTGAAAAAAACCCGGATGCAATGATCACTGTTTCTCCAAATTATTATGATATTAAAGAAAAGGAATATATCCTGTTTTACGAAGCGAAAAAAAAATATTTCAGTAGTATAAACAATTTAAAAAACACATCATTAAATTTCAAGGATTCGATGAAAGTTGATAAAATGTCAATTAAGGATCCCTTATTTATTAAGTATTTGGATAGTAAGATTAAAGATACATTGCTTTTCACCATTCAAGAAAAGTGCGGTAGTATTATTGATCAGAATATTATAAATACGAAGTATAATCAGTTGAACAAAGAAAGAATAGGTGTATTTATGGCATATTTCAAGGAAAGTGATTTAGAAAAAAGGGTCAAAATTTTACCGGGCGAAAATATCATACCCTATAACGGATTTACTTTCTATAGAATTGATTACAAAGGTGAATTCCCCGAATCCTTAATCAAAGCCTACCGAAAAATGAATAAATTGAACAATGCATCACCGAGAAAGAAATACAAGGAGGAGCGCACAAAAAAGTTGCCACAGTAAAATTGATTTTGCGAAAAAAAAGTGCTTTCCTTACAGTTACCTTGTCTTAGTTATTAATTTTCGTAGTCATATTCCATTTGCGTAGAAAGTGAATTTTAATTGCAAAATCATATTCGCCGGATCAACCCATTCGGTAAATTGCTCGTCGGTTACCAATCCAAGTTCAATAGCAGCTTCGCGTAGCGTTTTATTTTCAAGAAGCGCTTTTTTTGCAATCTTCGCTGCATTCTCATAGCCGATGTGCGGATTGAGTGCGGTTACCAGCATCAGTGAATTCTCAACATGCTTTTTTATAACCTTCAGATTTGGTTCAATTTCCACCGCACAATTGTCGTTAAACGACATGCATGCATCGCCAATCAGACGAGCCGACTGCAAAACATTGGCTGCAATCATCGGTTTGAATACATTTAATTCGAAATGGCCGGTTGCCCCACCTATTGTTACCGCAACATCGTTGCCCATCACCTGAGAGCAAACCATGGTCAATGCTTCAGCTTGTGTTGGATTTACTTTACCTGGCATAATTGACGATCCGGGTTCATTCTCCGGAATACTAATTTCACCAATACCACATAGTGGACCGGAACTAAGCATCCGAATATCGTTCCCGATTTTCATAAGCGATACTGCCGTACGTTTTAATGCTCCGCTCAATTCAACCATGGCATCATTGGCTGCCAAAGCTTCGAACTTGTTGGGTGCAGTAACAAAAGGCAATCCGGTAAATTCTGAAATTGTATCGGCTACCAGTTCTGCGTATCCCTTTGGCGCATTCATGCCGGTACCAACAGCAGTTCCGCCCAGAGCTAGCTCTCTAACCATTTCCATAGCGTTGCTGACGGCACGTATCGAATTGTCTAATTGCTGTACATATCCCGAAAATTCCTGACCAAGCGTGAGCGGTGTTGCATCCATGAAATGAGTGCGCCCGGTTTTGACAACGCTCATAAAAGCTTCTGATTTTTGGGAAAGCGTGTCGCGTAGTTTCTGTATTCCCGGCAAGGTTACTTCAGCAGCCATTTTGTAAGCAGCAATGTGCATGGTCGTCGGAAACGTATCATTAGACGATTGCGACTTGTTGACATCGTCATTCGGATGAAGCACTTTATTTTCATCGGTTAACTTGCCACCAGTCAACACATGTGCGCGATTGGCAATCACTTCATTCACATTCATGTTGCTTTGTGTTCCTGAACCGGTCTGCCAAATGACCAGCGGAAACTGATCATCGAGTTTGCCTTCAAGGATTTCATTACAAACGGTTGAAATTAGATCACGTTTTTCGGAAGACAATATTCCCAATTCGAAGTTGGTTTGTGCAGCAGCTTTCTTCAGGATTGCAAAAGCGTAGATGATTTCCTTTGGCATACTGGCTTCAGTTCCAATTCTGAAGTTATTTCTTGATCGTTCGGTTTGTGCGCCCCAGTATTTGTCGGCAGGAACTTTTACATTCCCCATGGTATCGTGTTCAATCCTAAATTCCATAGCTTTTATTTTAATTGTTTTCAATTGTAGGATAACCAATCAGATACGCAATGCTCATTCCAAATTGGTTCCTTACTTTTCCTGAACTCCAGGTATAATTGGCATGGTCTGCTTCGCTTGCCAGTTGTAACAATTCATCAGGTTTGTAAAGCCGGAGAATGGAAAAAACTCCATCCCACACAGTACAAAAAGGGATGATCGGAATCAGGTAAGTAAAAAGCAATCTTGAAATCTGGAATGGCCTGAAAAACGGGGTACACAAAAACAGTACAATTGGATGAACAATGATGATCAATAAAATCATCCATAAACTTCTGTTGCCGCCATCGAAAATACCAATTCCCTGCCGGGCATCAACTGCATTTTTCAAAACCTCTTTTGCCTTATTCCGGTCGAAATGATGAAACCCGGAAAACAATGTTCGAAAGCCTTTTAGTTCTGAAGGCACATTCGTAGCATCAACCGGTAAGTCAATATAGGAAATGCCACCATCGGTTTTGTCAGATAAATGCTGGTATATTAGCAAACTGGGAAACAAATCAGATAAAGTTATTTTGATATTCTCGCTGAATGTAAGTTTCAAATCATCGTAAATAGTTTCCATGGCGCCGCCACTTCCGGAGCACAAATCGAGAATCTGATCGGTATTGGTTTTAACAAGAGCCTCTTTCAGGATTGGCAAAACAGGTTGGTAAAGTTTAAATGTATGGAACAGAAACCGGAGGTAATCGGTCATGCTGTCCCTGATTATTTCAGGAAACCAAGGTTGATCTTCAAATTCAAAGCCACGAAAGTTCATAGCAGAATTTTTTGAAGGTAATTACTGAAGTTTGTTGCGTCAAACTCCCTGCTACTGCAAGAAATGTATAAATCGGGACGAACAAGGTAATAACCTTCATTTTCAAGCCCAAGGCATTTAAAAAGTTGTTTCGTTCCTGATTCGCAAGCAAAATATTTTACTGAAATAACTTCGCTGTATTTATCGACTACCGTTTGAAAAGGTGAAGACAATTCTTGCTTTCCGAAGACCAAAAGATGGAAGGTTTGAGAATTCAGTTCATCATACAAACTGCATGATTTCCCTTCTGTTTCATAGTTGAGATGCGGCAACCGGTCACCGGGTTTGGGAGCATCAGCCGGAAAGTTGACCGATGATGAAGAATCTGACAACATACTGCTTTTATATTTTATCCCAATTCCGGAAACAGAAGTGAAAATTTGGTTACGTAAACCGGTATTTTTTCTGATCTTTCCTGAAATCATTTGCAACAGCAATGGAGTCAGCCGCAATCGTAAAAACCTGATCAGGAAAGAATTGGTTATCATAAACGAATAAGCCAAATCGGTAAACCTGATAATATTCAGAGCCAAAGGCCGGCGCTCTTCCTGATAGCTATCCAATAAATCTTCTGAAGCACTTCCCCGGATATAAAAGGCCAGTTTCCAGGCCAGGTTATGCGTATCCTGAAGTCCGGTGTTCATCCCCTGCGCACCAACCGGACTATGAACATGTGCAGCATCGCCAACCAAAAAGCATCGGTTTTGTCTGTACGTTTGTGCACAGCGCGAATGCGACCGGAATACAGAAAACCAACGTGGATGATCCAGTTCGACCCCAGAATGTACAGGCTTTTCAAAGAAATTTTTGATATCGTCAAATTCAACTCTTTCTTTCTTTTGGATGACCGGAATCAGTCCATCAATGCGCCAACGATTATCCGGCAGAGGGAAAAACCCGGCAGTATAATCAGGGGCAAATGAAAAGAATATATCGTTCGCAGGTATGTCCAACCGGGCTTCACAATCGGTGATGAAAAGACGTGCATTATGTGTTTTTCCCGGGAAGGAAATATTTAAATCCGTTCTGACAAGGCTGTTGTTTCCATCGGCACCAATCAAAAACCGGGATTTAATAATCTCAATTGTTCCGTCAGGCTTTTGGATTTCAGCAGTAATTCCTTCGCTGTCATGAGTAAAAGTTAAAAGAGTTGTATTGTTCTCAACAGAATGGTCGTGTTCATTAAGGAATTCAATTAACAGGTTTTCGGTTTGCCATTGTTCGAGCATCAAAAGATGTGGATAGCGGGTCAAACCTTTACCAATTTCACTGATATCAATAACGGTATTCTTTTGTTGATTGAATTGAATGTTGATTGTGTTTGCCGTTGTTCCCGCTTTCATGGCTTTTTCAGCAATACCCATTTGATGAAATATCTCCAGAGTGCGGGCATGGACAATTAACGCTCCGGAATAAATTGCAGGGGAAGCTTTCTTGTCGATGATACGGAATGAAATGTTGTGCAGTGCAAGCTGACAAGCCATCATCAAACCTGCCGGTCCTGCTCCGGCAATAAGAACATCTATTGTATAATCGATCTTTTCCACCTTTTCATGATTATTATTTGCCTGTTTTCGCCACCACCAAATACCTAAAAGCCCATCGCCATTGAATTGTAAATTCATTTAAACCAGCACCTTGCAACAACTTCTCCAATTCACTTCTGGTAAATGCCCGAAGTACCGAGATGGGACCATCATGTTTGGATAAGGCTGAACCTCTAAGTAGCCTCGTCAGAAACCAAACACTGTAATAAGCAATTAAACTTCGCTGTAAATCATTGATTACAAAACCTTCTGCGGTATACGTTTTCAGATGTCGGAAAAGTTCCAGCAATTCATGTTTGTTCAAATGGTGACAAAATAGCGAGCAATGAACAATATCCACCTTTGGATCGGTTTTTATAAAATCCCTGTAATCGCAAACCACGCCAGTAATTTCAGGATATTCAGAACAATTGTTATTCAGGTATTGTATGGCATCCGGATTTTTATCTACGCCGGTAAGTTTCACCTGATATTGATTGAAACGCGCCCACCGGGCAATATATTTCAATACATCGCCGCTGCCACAACCCAAATCAACCAGGTGATAAACCTTTTGCCGATCTGTCATCAACCGTTTTATGCCTTCAATAGAAATGGAATGCCCTCCAAGATAGCGATTCAGAATATCCAGTTCACCCAGGTTTTTATGAAGTAATTTTACCGGAATATTTGGAGCGTCCATCAGTTCCGTTTGCTCGGAACGATTTTTAAACGAAACCATGACAGACCATTGATGCTGTATCTATACTGATTCCGGGTCCGAATCCCATGGCAAATACCGTTTCTCCGGACTTGGGATTGCTTTTAAACAGCTCGTTCAATACAAATAAAATGGTAGGCGACGACATGTTTCCATAATTCCGAAGTACTTTGTATGAATGTTTCAGCTCGTCGTTTTTCAGTTGTAACCCGTGTTGAACTGCTTCAAGTATTTTCTTGCCTCCCGGATGCACCGCCCAATGATTGATATTTTCAGGTGTGAGTTGCAGTTTTTCAGCAACTGCTGCCATCAATTGGCCAAGTTCCTCTCCCAGGAAAACAGGTATTCCGGCATCCAGAATCATTTCAAAATTGACAGGATTGACATTCCATCCCATTAAATCTTTTCCCCGTTTGAGAAGCATAGGGCTGAATCCCTTCAGCGAAAATCCCTTTAGGTTTTGCTTGTTGGCCAACGATTCAGAAACCATGATTACCGCGGCAGCGCCATCACCGAAAATCGTATTCGAAAGCAAATTGTCGATATCATTTTTAGGCTGGAAATGCAAGGTGCAAAGCTCAACACAAACCACCAACCCCCGGGCATCAGCTTGCGATTTTACAATACTGTCGGCAATTCTCAAGGCAGGGAAAGCGGCATTGCAGCCTATAAAATTAAGCGCGGTATGAAAAATATCAGGAGGAAAATCCAATTCCATCATTAATTCGGCATCAAGTCCCGGATTATAAATTCCGGTGCAAGTAACAGTAATCAAATGGGTTATTCCGAATTCAGCAACAGACGCATGAATGTTTTGAAAAGAATCTTCGATGGCCTTTACTGCAAGCGGCAATGCATTTTGCTTAAAAACATCGATCCGCTTTTCTACCATTGGCGTTTCGTGAGTCAGCGGAAATAACGAACGTTGATCGGTATCAGAAAAATCGGGAACGGCTGAATACCGGCTATTAATGGCACTTTGGTGAAACAATACACTTAACTTTCGGGAAGCAGTCGGATCCCGGTATTCTTTGTGCATAAACTGAAGAATCGTATCCTGACTTGTTAAATATTCAGGAACAGCAGTTCCGATTGAAATTATCCGGCTTAAATCAAAACCAGTTTCCATAGCGATTGACAATTAGTAGTAAGAAATAAAGGTTCATAATGGAAGATGTGAGCATATTCATATCCATTGTATTCTCAAAATTGGCATGAACACTATCTTTCCGCACTTTTGCAAACCAAACGGAAAGCCGGTAAATAACCGGAAGCATCATCAATAAGAAGATGATTAGGGCAAATGACTGTTGTTTCATACTGAAATAGAAGAACATCAATACAACAGCCACTGAAAAAAGCAACCCGGAAAACACGAAAGTTCCGGTATAGCCCAATTTATAACTGATAGAAATAACACCGTCGTTTTTATCGGCTTCATGCTGGTAAATCTGTGTTAAAGGATAAATGCTGCCAATAAATAAGCTGGAAATACCCATGCAGATGATCGAATTTTCAGAAAATAAATCAGCCCAATTCACTCCTCTGATCGCAACCGAAGACATCAAATAAACAAAAGCACCCTGAAACACAAAGACAGTAAGGAAACCGATTACCGGATATTTTTTCAGGCGGATCAGTCGGTAACTGTATGCCCGCGACATGATAATAAATACCAACACCATCAGCGAAAAGTAAACCGAAATTACCAATCCGGCCAAAAGCGCCATAATATCCATTAGTAAAGTGGCATAATACAAGTTGGATGTAACTTTCGGAGGATGTTTTAGCCCACCAATGCTGGTTTCGTCACGATCCTGATAACTGTTGTAGCCATTACTCGAAGGGAAAACCAAAACGTGTAAAATCATGAAAGCCAGAATGGTGTTCACCCAATTTATATCGCCGGATTGACTGAGCGCAAATAAAAATACTGGCAACAGAAAAAAAGAAAACGGTAAGCGCAGATGCTTTATTGTACTTTTATCGAACCAGGAAACTATTGGATAATTGAATGCCAAGGTTATAATTTTAATGAGGTTTATGACTACGTTGATACTGTTGGAATCCCTTCGAAAAAGATGATACGCTCAATAAGCCATTCTGCGTGAAACATCTCGTCCATTGCCTGTTTTCTGATAGCGGCATGAAGTTTACCATAACCCCGGTTTTCGCACATTTCTGAATGAACCATGAGAACAAATTTACAGTACTGTTTAAATTGTAAACTTACACATTTCTTTTAAAAATTTACATCATTCTCACATTTTAAGTCAGGTGTCTTTAAATCGTTTTAATCCTGAATTCATTGTTTACATTCTGAATCATTGACGATTAAGTATTATTTTACACTTCCCGAATCATTAATAAACAAAAAAAAAGATCATTTGTTTATTCTATTATAAATATTCTAAAAAAACAATTATGAAAGCATTAACTAATGATGAAGTGGTCAGTTTTCTATCGCTTAACTTAAAGAAATGGACTTTGGAAGAAAACACAATTAAACGCGATTTTAAGTTTAAGACCTTTGTCGAAGCGTTCTCATTTATGACTGCAATCGCCCTGGAAGTGGAGAAAATGGATCATCATCCTGATTGGAGCAATGGTTATAATAAAGTAAGTATAACCTTAACTACTCACACATCCAACGGTATTACCAAACTTGATTTTGATCTGGCTGATATAATTGACAATACTTACAAAAAGTACGAATAATGAATGTGTGATTCATGTAACTTTTTCCCGAAGTTGTGTAAGCCCTATCCATGAAAAAATAGTCAACTTGCAGTCGTAATAAAAACTGTAAGCTATGCTTTCAATGGAGATTACAATAACAGCTAATCATTTTAATTCATAGAAATTACTCTCGATGAAACAGATTGTAAAAATTAGTTCAACTGAAAAGGTCACTCACGATGTGATAAGAATTGTAACCGAAAAACCCGCTGATTACAAATTCACCCCCGGACAGGCGACCGAAATTGTCATTAACAAAAAAGCCTGGTTTGAAGAAAAACGACCGTTCACATTCACTTGTTTGCCTGACGATGATTACCTTGAATTTACAATTAAAACATACCCTGAGCACAAGGGTGTAACCAACGAACTACTTAAGTTGAAAAGAGATGATGAATTGATTTTACATGATGTATTTGGCGCTATCACCTATAAAAACGAAGGAGTGTTTATTGCAGGCGGCGCCGGAGTTACACCTTTCATTTCCATTTTCAGGCAACTTCAGGCAAACAATAAAATCGGGAATAATGTGCTCGTATTCGCCAATAAAACCAAAGCCGATATCATACTGGAAAATGAACTGAAGGATATGTTAGGCGATGCTTTTATCAATATTCTGTCAGACGAAAAACTGGAAGGTTATCATTACGGAATGATCAACGAAGTTTTTCTGAAAGCTAACTTATCTGGCTTCGATCAGCAGTTTTATATATGCGGACCGCCACCAATGTTGGAAGCAATACTTAAACAATTAGCCAACCTGGGAGTAGGCGAAAATAAAATTACAAAAGAAGAATTTTAACACACCAAACAGATGAAAACAGAAAAAGAACTCAATGCCAAAATTTTGGCATTAACCATGAAAATTCATAATGAACATCCTGAATTATCAAAGTTTCTGGAAGAAATGCCAATTACTATTCCTGATGAGAATAATCCTGAAATAAATACCAAAATTTTAACCGATTATCATGAATCACTTAAAAACCTGCTGAAGAAATCGACATGATAACGTTTTAACTTTAAACTGTTTCAAGACAATGTTCCGCAGATTACTTTTCATTGTGTTATTGGCTTCATGCTTTTTCGGACAGGCAATGGCACAGAAACCGGTTCCCAATCAGGATTCATTAAAGTACAGGGAATTTGAAAAGTTCTCTCAAAAAACAAAATTCACCAGGTTTCTACACAAGCTGATTTTCAAACCACTTGTTGCTAAAAAACCAGTTAGGCTCACAAAAAAAAAATAAATTAAAAAGGCCAAAATCCTTTCTCAAGACAGAAGGAAAGAT
>JBBQMW010000089.1:0-15404 GCA_038329265.1 Bacteroidales bacterium
AAGGCAGTTCTTCAGGAGATGGATTTAAATCAACATTTAAAATGCAGCGCGAACCCCGTGTGCTGATGCTGACCCTGAGCTACAAAATAAACAATTACAAAATGGACAAACAGGCTCCTGCCGATCAACAAGGTGGCGGAGCAATGGAAGAAGTATACTAAACGAAGTCAGGAATTAGGAAAAAGGAAAAGGGAAAAGCGGAATCCGGGGAAATGGATTTCGCTTTTTTGTTTCCTTTTATCTGACAGGGTTCGAAACCCTCGTCAGTGGGTGATGTAAATGATTTAAAATGTATTTTCGGTTATTCCATTCATTGGGTTTTTACTAATCTCGTTTTTGTATTTTCCGAAAGTTGATTCAACTACATCGGAAGAACACATTATCGTTTTTGACTGTTTCTTTATCGGCGCTGCATTTGTATTCAGGTAATCTTCCAACAAGTCGTTAAATGGTTTCTGCCTTGGCGTTTTCCTGCATTTTTTTAATATCTGGAGTGCGAGCTTTTGGGTTTGTCTTTCTTTACTTTTCGTTTAATTGATTTATCATTTTTTACATCACCCCACCCATACAAGCTTCGAAAACCTGTATGGTCTGTATCTCATTTCTTCTTCGTAATCAACACCTTGTCAATTTTATTATTGTCAATATCAACCACTTCGATGGTACAATCAGCTAAATACACTTTGTCTCCTAATTCAGGAATTTTATTGATCTGATTAAAAACATAACCGGCAACGGTTGAATAGTCAATTTCGTCAAAGTCGATGTAGAAATCTTCAATCAGATCGACCAACGTTTCAATGGGTGCGTCGCCACTAACCAATATCGACTGATCATCTCTGACAAAAACATTGGGTTCAAGATGCTCTCCCTCTTCAGGAACATCACCAATGATATTTTCAATAATATCGTGCAAAGTGATGATTCCCTCGAAGCTACCGTATTCATCAACCACAATTGCCAGGTAATTTTGTTTCTGCCTGAATAAATCAAGCACTTTTTGGGCGTCGGCATTTTCAGGAATAACAATGGACTCGGTGAGCAATGATTCCAACGATTCAGGATTTTTTGAATAAAAATTGATGAGGTATTCTTTCACTTTTAGCACACCGATAAATTCGTCGATTCCATTGCGGCCAACAATTATTTTACTGTGTTTCAAATCAAGCATTTCGTTATAAAATTCATCTTTCGATTGCTCAATATCAATCCATTCCACATCTTTTCGGTGGGTCATAATGTGTTTGGCCTTCTTGTCCGAGAAATAGAATACTTTCTCGTGCATCCGGTTTTGTTCCTCTTCAATCACTCCTTCGTTCGAAGCGAACTTCAGCATGTGACGCAATTCCTGTTCGGTTACTTGTCCTTCATTCATTTTCAGGCCGATGAGTTTATTAATCAGATTGGTAGAAAGTGCCAGAAGTCGCACAAAAGGAAAAAATACTTTGCTAAAATAGAAAATTGTGGGAGCTACGCGGATTGAAATTTTCTCGGGATTGCTTAACGCAATAGTTTTTGGCACCAGTTCGCCAATTACAATCGAAATGTAGGTAATAGCCAAAACGGTGAGCGAGAGTGCAATTTCGTGAGCAAACTCGCGGATAGGTTCGTACTGGCTGAAAAATGGTGTGAGATCATCGGCAATATTCACCCCACCATAAACCCCTGTTATAATCCCGATTAAAGTGATACCAACCTGAATGGCCGATAAGAACACTTCTGAATTGTCGAGTAATTTCAGTGCAACTTTTGCTCCGCTTTTCCCTTTTATTTTAAACTGTTCGAGCCGGGCTCTTTTACTCGAAATCAATGCGGCTTCCGACAATGCAAAAAAACCATTCAATAAAATCAGAAATCCAAGTACAATTAGTTCCATTTCAAAATAGGAATATTTTTTTCAAAGGTAGCACAGATCATCAATCTTTGCAATCGTAATAATTTTGGGTTGTAATTACAACTTAATTTCAAATTTGACCCTGATGCCAAAGTTTGGTGCCCCCTGCAATGATTCAGGACGAACCCGCCAAATGGCTTCAATCCTGAACATTCTGAAAATGTTTTCGACGCCGGCGCCTAATTCAATATACGGATTACTCATCCGGCTGATACTTAAAGGAAACTCTACAATTTCCTGATGCCTGTCGCTCAATGAGCCAATCATACCTTTGGCGGAGAGCACCTCGCGTAGGCCAGTTCGTTTGAGCAGTGGCAAACGGTTGAAGAAAAACCCATTGAGATGATATTCAAGGTAAGCATGAAGATACTTGTCGTGAATATATTCCATGTAGTTCAGCATATTGAAATCATAGGAAAAGAGACCAATAGTTTCATTTCCACGGGGGATGTCGAGCATTGTGTAGGGCATTTTCCCGAAATACATTCCGCCTTCCAGGGCATAGTTAAAGCTGGTTTGCCCGATCATGACATGCTGCTCAATGGTACTTAAAATCTTTCCGTAGGGATTTTGTTTTCCGGAGTAAAAAATATTTCCCCCGCCCAATGCGACATGAATAATGGGGTAATCTGTTTGCATATAAATCCGGAGAAACCGATCATCGATCAACTTTTCTTCCCACGAAAAACGGGTATCCACGCTACAATCGAATGCGGAAACCCGATCAACCGGATTTCCGGTCCGCATGAACGGGTAAAACTGGGGTGAATAATGGACGATATAATTTGCTGAAATTTTATTGAGCAACCCCGGATGCCATTCGTATTCGTATGAGGTTGCCAACCGCTGCTCGCGAAAAAGCTCATCCAGCTCATCGCGCCTGAAAACTTGTGAGATGATATTATTCTCGGTGGGCGAAAGTAAATTTTCGTAGAGGAAAAGTATTTTCTCATTTTCACCTGAACGTACGATTTTATCGTCATACGAGACTTTTGCAATCTTTCGGTGAATGGCTAGAAACTTATACCCAAAGCCAGCCATCCCGTTCATCTGTTTATTGAGAAAGCCGTATCCCAGACCACCCCAAATCATATATCTGGAGCTGATTTCGTTGCTGGTCCGAACCCCTGCAAACAAGTGAAGCCCCTCCACCCGGTTGATATTGAATACACTGCCATACGGTCCAAATTCCAGTTTGCCCAGATCATAATAACCGGTCAGAGCCGTCTCGGCAATGTTGTCGGCAAACATGATCGCACCAATCCGGTTTACCGAATCGATCGTTGCAGAAATTCCAATTTCGTGAGGATTGAGTTCTTCCAGACGTTTGTTGTTCCAGTAATTCGAGTCGCGCTCGGTCGCGCCCGGAAGTTTATGAGTTTCGTATCGGCCATTTCCGTACTCAAGTTTTACATTCCCGGGTTGATTAACAGTCACGCTGTCGATCACTGCCGATTGGGTGAAATAAAGGCTGATTGGTTTCTTTGAAGGGTTATTATTCCCGGGGATATAGTTAAAAACTGCGTCAATCTGGTTCCTCCTGAAAAATGGAATTGAATCATTTACCATCTGATAATTGCTTTTCAGGCGCATACTTTTCAAAAAATTCAGATAGGTGGCATTCGCAAGAGTTCCATCGATTTCGAGCAATGAATAATCCTTGGTTTCGGTAATCATGTAACCTTTAAACACATTGTCGCCCAAGCGCCGGGGGTAAAAATTAATCCGGTATTGCTTTTGTCCGTTTTGCACTGTACTGTCCGAAAGGAAGTATTTGTAGTAAAACCAACCATTGTCGGCCAACGGGCTTACAAAATTCTGCGAAAACAGGTTGATGAAATTGTCGTAAAAATTCATCTCCATATCGAGTCCGCTGGTGTAGCCCGATATTTCGTATTTGTCGAGTACTCCTACTCCTGAAGTACGGTCAGCCAGAATAGTCGATTTTTCTTTGAGTGGGTCGCGCTGAATTTCGTTGTATACAATTTGTTCCGAAAAATAGAGCGGCAGATACTTTGAACTGTCGCTGCTGCTTTTAAACAATGACTGGTCTTTCCGGAATACTTTAGACTGGATCATACCATCACTCACGTTAGTTAAATGATATTCCCATTTGGTGTATTTCCGAAATGCGTAGCGTGGATATTTATCCGGATTATTTTCTTTTTTTCGGTCGACCATTTCTTTTAGCAATCGCCTTACAGGTTCGTCATCGGGTAATACTCTTACTTCTGCAAGGTTTATAGTATCAGGTTTCAGCGCAACATTTAATTCGGACGATCTTCCACGAACGACAGAAAGTGTATTGCTGTAGTATGTAACGGTAGCAAATTCAACAGAATCGACATACTCTTTGGTCGTAAGTTTATATAGCCCGAGGGTATCGGTGGTTGTTCCGGTCACTGTATTTATGAATACCACACTTACATAAGGAATCGGCTTCCCGGTTTCCCGATCGGTAACTTTTCCCCGGATGGTGGTTGTTTGGGCAAAACTTTGAGCAACAATCAACAGCAAAACAACCAGCAGTCGGATATTGCGACTGACACGGCGTACCAGTGACTCTTGTCTATATTTATATATTTTTTTCAATTTCAAAATTGAATATATATCCTTGGTTCAAGTTTGGTGTAAATCTGTTTTCGAAATCAAAATTGTTGATAAAATTTTATCCTGATGGCTTGTTTCCCGATTTAATTCCAAATGTTAAGTTTTATACATTCAATCTTTTTCACTTTCCCCTGAATCCAACTCAGGCTTAGGCAAAAAAAAAGGATCCTTGCGGCATCCTTTTTCAATATTAATTTTGAAGGTTTTATTTTTTAATCAGTAACCAACTGTCGGCATATTGCGGAAATTCAGTTCTGATCTTCTGAACACGGCTTCTGGCAGCAGCTTCGTCAGTAAACGAGTCAACACAAACCCTGAAATTACCGGTTTCGCTGTGAAGAATAATTGGTTTAAAGCCTTGTTTGGTTAAATCCTGTTTGAATTTATTTGCATTTTCGTTGCTGCTGAAACTTCCAACAATAATAAAAAAGCTTTTATTTCCGTAGATAGCCTGATCTTCCGAAGACATCGTAAATTTCTCACTACGCGCAGAAACAGGTTTCCCGGTTGCAGTGCCGTCAGCAGTTTCGTACATGACATCCGAAGTTGGGTTTTCACGAACGTCTTGTTTTGGGGCCGGAACCGAAAACACTTTAGTTTCAGCAGCAGTTTCAGTTTTTGGAGCTGCTTCGCTTTTTTTAGATTTCTTAAATACTTTACATCCGCTTGAAAGCAGTGCTAAGGTACATGCTGCTAAAATGATTCTTTTCATGTTATACAAGTTTTTATTTGTTGCAAAATTACGAAAGATCAAATACATAATGATCAAATCCATGTGGATCAATCAATTATTTATTAACATTTCACTGTTAATGAGTCAAATCTCTGACTAATTTGCTCGAACTGATCCCGATTAAAAATTGAGCATCTTCTTCATAAACCGCTGCCCTTTCACCGACCGGTAAAATCTTGATTGCCTGATTGCTGTGATCCGATTATCATAGTCTTCCGAAAACATTAGAGTCCAGGGTCCTTTACCTTTTGTTGGAGGTATCAAATCTGAATCGTGCATTTCAACTGCTTTTCCCAGATTATCAGTATAACCGTAATAAAAAACTCCAAATGATGGTGAATAGATTGCGTAAGAGTAATACTTCATCAAAAATACGTCATTTAAATATGAACGAAATTCAGCCAGGAACTATTGTCCTGATAGTCTTCGACTACAAAAGTATCATTTTGATGGTTAAAACTACTTATTAAGGTGCTTATTTCCTGATTGAGCATACTCAGTCCATTGTTGATCAAATCAGTCCGGAATCCTTTTTCACCCAGATTGATGACCATTTCGAACGAAACAATCCGGCCAAGTACCTGGCCTAATTCAACCATTTTACGTTGTGAAATAGTTGAGTTTAATTCAAAATCAAGTATTTTTCTAAGGAATAATGCCGATTTAGTGGTCAGGTCAAAGTCTTTCAGGAATTGGAATAAATTACTCTCTTTCGTTTTTTTCATCATTTTAATCAGACTTTCAGAAATCTGGGCATATAGAATATCATTCGAGCCTTCGAATATCTGGAACGGACGGCTGTCGGTAATGCTCCTTCCGGCGATGTGATTTAATTTGTAAGCCTGAGCTCCAACCAGTTGTGTGGCCGATTGAGCGGCTTCCTGCATCAGGTCGGTAACCACGCTTTTTACCGAATTGGCTTCAAAACCAATCAGCGAAAGATCGTTCTCGATTCCCGCTTTTTCGCTGCTGTTGGCACACATTGCCGAACAAATGGTATACGAAGCCTGAAGTTTGGCCAATCGTTGCTGAACCTGATCGTACGAAATAAGAGTCTTTCCGCCAATTAACCGTTGGTTGGTGTGAGCAATCGACTCGTCGAGTAAACGTTGAATAAAACCCATGGCCATGCCCGGAAATTGCATGCGACTCCGATGGAGTAAATCGAGCATCATTTTAACCCCGGTAGTATGCGGCACCAGTTTCTGAACTTGCGGAATATGCACATCCAGCCTGTTTCGCCCGTAAGGAATCTGATAAAGGCCCAGATTTTCATAGAATTCTTCTACCACAATCTGTTGTCCGGCACTATTTACATCGCAGATAAAAAAATCGATATCTCGTTTCAGATCCCCTGAATGACTCATTTCTCGGGCGGTCAACAGCCAGAATTCGGCCCAACCGGTTAGTCCGGCCCAATGTTTAGTTCCCTGAAGATGGTATTTTCCGTTTCTCTCGGTAAACGATGTTTGCATATTTAATGCGTCACTTCCAAACCCGGGTTCAGTAATCATCAAACCACCCATGTTTTGTTGGTGCAGAAACCGGTTAAAAACAGGAGCTTTTGCTTCTTCCTGCGCATATTTAGCTACTGGCTGAAGGAATAAAGCGGAATTAATTCCAAAGGTAAGCGATAAGGCCAGCGATTCGTAGGATGCTGCTGCCAGCAATGCGATACTTTCTCCCACTTTGCAACCTCTTCCGCCATATTCGGTCGGGATTCCAACGGCAAGAGGATTTAAACTCATAATTTCGCGCATAACGAACGGGGGCATTCCGCGCTTAATGGCCATTTGATCAATGTCGGCACGGATATGAAATACATTTTTCATCCGGGCTTTTAAATTAGTCAGGAATGATTCGAACGGCATATCCTGAACATTCATTTCAATAACTGATTCTTCAACATTCAATTTTAACTGATTCATTAACTTTATGGTATTTGTTACAAAATATCCCGAAGGAAAGTAGTGTGAAAAAATGATTTATAATTCACAATTAGAGATAACACCTGATCGGGGCGAATGTTTTTGACAGAAATGTTGTAATTTTAAAAACAGATCCCATACCTATATTTCAAAATTGAAATAAAATGAAGAAAAAAACGAATAAGTTGCTGCCATACGGTATCGCTTTGATTGTAATTGTCATTATCGCTCTGATTGCCGGTAAAAAATTAGGCTGGTTTGGAAAAGATTTTGAAATTAACGTTTCCACCAAAATTGTTGAGAGCAAAACCATTACTGAATTAATTACAGCCAATGGAAAAGTTCAACCCGAAACAGAAGTTAAAATCAGTCCCGATGTTTCAGGCGAAATTATTGAGATGGGAATTGAAGAAGGCGATGAAGTTAAAAAAGGTCAACTCTTAATGGTTATAAAACCTGACATGTACATTCAGGCATACAACAGGGCAAATGCCAGTTTAAGTTCCTCGCAGGCGCGGCTTGCACAGGCTGATGCACGTTTAATTGAGAGTGATATGGCCTACAAACGTTCAAATACCCTTTTCAAACAAGACGCTATTCCTGTTTCAGATTTCGAAACGGCACAGGCATCTTTTCAGGTTGCAAAATCGGAAGTTAAAGCTGCTCAGTTTGCCGTTAAATCAGCCGAGGCGTCGGTTGCCGAAGCTCAGGAACAGTTGGTGAAAACAAAGATTTACTCTCCGATGGATGGAACGGTTGCCCGCCTGAATGTTGAAAAAGGAGAGCGTGTGGTTGGAACCAACATGTATGCCGGTACCGAAACCATGGTGATTGCCAATCTGCATCTGATGGAAGTTAAAGTAGATGTGAATGAAAATGATATTGTCAGGGTAAATCTACAGGATACCGCGCTAGTTGAAGTTGATGCCTATCTGGGCCGGAAATTTAAGGGAATTGTTACCGAAATTGCAAATTCTGCCAATGTGGTAGGTGGCTCTACCGATCAGGTGACCAATTTCAACGTGAAAGTTCTTTTGCTCGAAGAATCGTACAAAGATTTGATTGATACCGTGGGTGGCGTCAAATATCCCTTCCGTCCGGGAATGTCGGCAACTGTTGATATTCAGACCGAGACCAGGAAAAATGTGATTTCGGTACCCATTCAGGCGGTTACAACACGCTCTTTAGTCGAAAACAAAAAAGTGGTCGATAAAAAGGAAGAAGCCGACAAGCCTGAAGATGAAAACGAAGCGGTTACCCAACAGGGAGAGAAGACTGCTGACGACGAAAAAGTGGAGGTCGTTTTTGTTTATACGGATGGAAAAGTAAAAAAACAAGCAGTCAAAACAGGAATTCAGGACAGCGAAAACATTGAAATTCTGGAAGGCCTAAAAGCCGGTGACGAAATTGTAGTTGCTCCGTTTAATGCCATCAATAAATTGCTCAACGACAGTTCGGAAGTTAAAAAGGTAGACGAAAAAGAACTTTTCAAAGCTAAAAAATAAGCTTTACGCGATCGAAGAGTGCTTTAAGCGTTTAATCAAAAAACCGGAACAGTTGATGCTCCGGTTTTTTTTGCCACATCTGCCAATATCCTAATCGTTACAACACCCATTCCATTTTTTATTTTTCATCCGATTTATCGTTTCAAAAGGAATTTCTTACTTTGCGATGATAAAATTGATAGAAGTGAACTGAAATTATCAGAAAAATGATTGGTTGATGAAACTAATTTTCTGATTGTGAGTTTTATTCAAAAAAAGCGAACATGCCAAAAGCCATTCTGAACCGATCATTTCCCGATAAAGCTGCTCTAATTACTATGCAGGGCGAAATAACTTATCGTCAGCTTTTTCAACGGATACAACAGTATGCACAGCTCTTCGAAAATAAATCGTACAAAAAAGCAGCCATCTATGCAGAAAATAGTCCGGTCTGGATTTTTGCTTTTTATGCCGCGCTTCAAAACAATTGCATAGCCATTCCAATCGACTTTCTGGCATCGCCCGAGGATGTTGCCTACATCATCAACGACTGTCAGCCCGAATTGCTGTTTATAAGTACAGCTATGCAGGAATCGTTTGTCAAAATCGACCAAAAAACCAACTACAAACCTGAAGTCCTGATTTTTGAAGATATTCTTCCGGACGATAAAATACCTGAAAGTCAATGGAGTGGACCTGAAGATAACGAAACTACTGCGGTCATTATTTATACTTCAGGAACAACAGGCAGCCCAAAAGGGGTGATGCTTTCGTACACCAATCTTCATGAAAATATGGCCTCGGTGATTGCCTGTCAGATTTATATTCCTGAACGTCAGGTCATGATTTTTTTACCGCTTCACCATGTTTTTCCATTGGTTGGCTCGTTAATGACTCCCATGCTTGTAGGTTGCACCATTCCGATGGCTCCATCCATGCAATCGGCTGATCTGATGAAAACGTTTACCGATAACGAGATCGGCGTGTTTTTGGGTGTGCCACGTTTGTACGAACTGATGTATCGAGGCATCAAGGCAAAAATCGACAAAAGTCCGGTTGGAAGGGCATTGCTTTGGCTGGTACTAAAAACCAAAAACCGAAAACTTGGCAAGAAGATTTTCAAAAAAGTACATCAGGGATTTGGCGGACATTTGCAATTTATGATTGCCGGTGGAGCCGCGCTGAACAAAGAAGTCGGTCATTTTTTCTACGGAATTGGCTTCGACATTCTCGAAGGATTTGGTATGACCGAAGCTGCTCCAATGATTACTTTTCCTCGCCCGGGAAGGGTGAAGATCGGTTCAACCGGAGAAGCGCTGACTGGCCTTTCAGTAGAAATTCGCGAGGGCGAAATTGTTGCCAAAGGTCCGAGCATTATGAAAGGTTATTACAACCGTCCGGAAGAAACTGCCGATGTAATTATTGACGGCTGGCTGCATACCGGCGATTTGGGTTATCTCGATAAAGATAGATTTCTGTTTATTACCGGCCGGAAAAAAGAAATAATTGTGTTGCCCAACGGCAAAAATATCAATCCGGTTGAGGTGGAAATGAAACTCGACGGCTTTTCACCTGCCATCAAAGAAGCCGGAGTTTTTATGCACAACGAAATGTTACATGCAGTGATTCTACCAGATTTTGCATTTTTTTCAGGATTGGGTATTGAGGATATCAATCAGTATTTTCGCGATGAGGTGATTTCGCCATTTAACGCTGAAATGAGTTCCTATAAACGGATTATGCAGTTTACGCTTGTAAAAACAGAATTGCCCCGAACCCGGTTATCGAAACTTCAGCGTTTCAAATTTGCCGAATTGCTCGAACAAAAGGAGAATAAAAAAAACAAATCGGAAGTGCCAACTACCGTTGAATACCACGCCATTAAAACATTTATCGAAAGTCAGGTTGATATGGATATTTTGCCTGACCATCACCTGGAATTCGACATTTCGATGGATTCGCTTAGCAAATTAAGCCTGATTGATTTCATCGAAAAAAGCTTCGGTATAAAACTGGATGAGGAACAGTTGCTGAAATTCCCGTCGATCCAAAAAATTGCTGAATACATTCAGCACAACAAGCTTTTTCATAAAACTGAACAGGAGTCAAGCTGGGCAGGCGATCTGAAAGAAGATTCGGAGGTAATTTTGCCTAAGACATCCTTTCTTCTTAAACCCATAGTCGGCTCTGTTCGAAGTTTCTTTGGTATGTTCTTCTCAATTGAAGCCACCGGAATGGAGAATATTCCGGAAGGCCCTTGTTTCATCACACCAAACCACGAGAGCAAACTCGATGCTTTTCTGGTGCTTTCGTACCTCGACAAACAAACGCTTAAAAATACATTCTCATACGCCAAGAAAGATCATGTGAAGAGCGGAATCCGAAGATATCTGGCCAGTCGCACCAATGTTATTGTGATGGATCTGGCGAACGACCTGAAACATTCCATCCAGAAGATGGCCGAGGTGGTGAAACAAGGCAAGAAAATCCTGATTTTTCCGGAAGGCACGCGAACGCTGAGCGGAAAACCGGGCAAGTTCAAAAAAACCTATGCCATTTTAAGTACCGAACTCAATATCCCGATTGTTCCGGTAGCCATTTCAGGAGCCTACGAAGCCATGTCATCAGGCACAAAAAAAATTAAACGGGGTGAAAAGATCAAAATTGAATTTTTATCAGTGATATTGCCGGAAGGAATGACTCCGGAGGAATTGAATGATCTGGTGAAAAGGCGAATTTTGGAAGCGATAGAAAGGTTGTAATTATGTCCGTTGGCTAAAGCCAAACAGCAAAGGATATTTAACAAACGTCTTGCTGATTTGTCAGCCACAGGCTGGTATATCAGCAACTGCAGTTTTCGTTGCAAAAAGTACTTTACGCGATTTTTGGATAATCCATAAAGATTGTGAAGACCAATTAAAGTCCTGGTATGATGAGGCTGAAAAATCGAATTGGATTTCTCCAAATGAAATAAAACTTGAATATCCTTCTGCCAGCATTTTACAAGACAATCGGGTAGTATTCAACATCAAGGGCAACTCGTATCGGTTAATTGTGAAGATTAATTACAAATTTGGAATTATTTGGATTAGATTCATTGGAACTCATGGCGAGTACGACAAAATAAAAGCTGTAACAATATAGAACATGCAATATAAAGTAATAAAAACCGAAGAGGAATATAAACAAGCACTAATAAGACTTGAAATTATATTTGACGCTGATCCTGAAACAGCGGAAGGAGATGAATTGGATTTGCTGTCATTACTGATCGATAACTACGAAAAGATTCATTTTCCTATTAATTTACCCGACCCAATTGAAGCGATTAAATTTAGAATGGAGCAAATGAATTACAAGCCAAAGGATTTAGCTGATGTAATTGGATCTCGAAGTCGTGTAACCGAAATTTTAGGGAAGAAGAGAAAGTTGTCATTAGATATGATTCGAAAGATTAATAAACACATGCATATTTCAACTGAAGTGTTAGTCCAGGAGTACTAATACCGCTTGAAAAAATAGGGTTCAAATCTTAATACTGCTAATACTTCTTCTTCCTGATCGCAATCACATTCGGGATGTTCCCTGCTCCCGCGCGATTGCATCGCGTGGTTAATTAAAAGTTATTCCATACTTTTATTCAATTTTAGTTATTGTATTCTATCATGAGCCGCAACTACAAATTTTATAACCCAGAAGGCGTGTACTTTATAAGCTTTGCTGTTGTTGAGTGGCTCGATGTATTTACCCGCAACGAATACAAAAACATAATCATCGATAGCCTACATTATTGCCAAAAAGAAAAAGGAATGGAGATATTTGCATGGTGCATAATGACCAGTCACATCCATTTAATCTTCAGGAGTGCAGGAGAACAAAAACCGGAAGATCTAATTGGCGATTTCAAACGGTTTACCAGCAAGTCAATAGTAAAGGCAATAATCGAAAATCCGCAAGAGGGCAGGAAAGAGTTTTTACTTGGACAATTTAGAAAGGCAGGAAATAGTTCATCGAATGTGAATCAATATCAGTTTTGGAGACATGACAATCATCCGGTAGAATTATGGAGCAACAAAGTAATTGATGAGAAAATTGATTACATACATAAAAACCCGGTTGAGGCGGGATTGGTTTTCAGGGCAGAGGATTACATGTACAGTAGCGCTGCTGATTATGCCGGTGAAAAAGGTTTATTAAACGATGTCATAATAATTTAGTAAGGTGGAATAGAGGAAGACCACGCGATACAATCGCGCGGGAGCGTGGGCGATACAATCGCGCGGGAGCGTGGGGTTAAAAGTTGGCAATCGCTGGTGCTGATTTGCAATCAGCACCTCTAAGCCGGGGATTTGTAATCCCAATTTCGGTTTATAATCACAAATCTCTATTTGTAGATTATGTGAATACGAAATAAAATATCACAGGGATATTCCTACTCTCATGCTCTAACAGTTCGGCTTGCGATTATGCAGGAGAGAACGGGGCAGGGAAATCGCTTTTAACAGTTGAAACTTCATATTTCAATATCAGACTCACCCCTCGCTCGCTCGCAAGAGAGGGGCTCGGTTAAGCGAAGCGTACCGGGGGTGAGTAAAAATGAAGAAAGCGAAATTTGTCGTACATCCGATTTCTCTCACCCTCTGTTTTTACAGGTATTTGGGTAATCTGCGATAAATGGACGAACTTTGCTTTATCACTCAAAATAGTTTCTAATTTTGAATCCGAATAATTTATACTCATTCAAGTTTTGTTCGTCGCATGAATTCAGCAAGTCTCAAATTGATTCAACTCCAGGATGCGTGGAGTAATTTTAAGGGTGGCGATTTTGCCTCCCTCGGAATTCTGTTTGAGATGCATTATAAAGAGCTTTTTTACTACGGAATTAAAATTGTTGCTTTGCCCGAACTGGTTAAAGATACCATTCAGGATTTATTTGCGGATGTTTGGGAACGCCGTGACAAAATGGTCACAGTCGATAATTTCAAAGCTTATCTCATTATTTCACTTCGTCGTGAGTTGGTTCGCCGGATTACCCGGATACGCAAAGAAACATCGTCGGATGCACTTGCCACACTTCAATTTTCTTTTTCGCCTGAAGACTTTCTGATTTCGGATGAAGAAAATCGAAATCATTCCCGAATACTTGCTCAAAGCATGGAAGGATTGACTGACCGGCAACGGGAGGTTATTTTACTCCGCTTTTTCCACGGCCTCGAATTTTCTGAAATTGGTCAGGTACTCGATATGAATATTCAAAGTGTCCGTAATTTGTTGTTTCGCTCTTTGGATAAAATACGTAAAGACATGGCTGTTCATGGAATTACTGGTGTTGAAAATGTTGAAATGTTTCTTTGGTTCATATTCGGACAAAAAACATATAAATGATAGTGAGCGGGTGACTCAAAGTCACCTGCTCACTACTATCTGGAAGCTTCTCAATAGAATTCATCAAAAATATTTTCAGTATAAAACAAAAAATCTTGCTTCAGACTGAGTATAAAACTTTCAGATTTACTCTATCTATAAAAACGAAGAGTAATGAGTGAGTGGGATCAAAATATATTTGAAGAACTAATTTCGGACAATAAGTTTGTTGGATGGGCGAAAGGTGAGGATTTTTCGATGGAAGAACATTGGACTTCCTGGGATAAGAATCATCCTGAGCATAGCGCGGAATTTAGAGAAGCCATTCTTGCGGTGAAAAACTTAAGGTTCAGTGGATCGGGTATATCAAATAGTGATGTTGCTTATTCGTGGACAAAAATATCCGAAAAAATCAAACAGAGCGAACCGGTTTCCCGTTTTCGTTATTTCCTATCCCAAGCGACAAAGGTTGCTGCTGTATTACTTTTGCCATTCATGGTAGTTTCAGGATGGTTACTTTACAATCAGCAAAATTTAACCCAAAAATATTCGAATCTGCTTGAAAACAAGCAAGTGCAAAATCTGACTGTAGTTGCTCCAATATGTGCTCGCATTGTGGTCGATTTGCCTGATGGCACTAAAGTATGGCTGAACTCTGGTTCCGAAATCACTTACCCGATTGTTTTTAATACCACCGAACGCCGCGTGCATTTAACCGGAGAGGCTTATTTCAAGGTAAAGAAAAGTGAGACTCCGTTTTTTGTTTCCAATCTGGGACCTGAAATTAAGGTGTATGGTACCGAGTTTAATGTGAATTCGTATGCTAACGAAGATTTTGTCACTGTTGCTTTGGCCGAGGGAAAGGTGTCGTTGAATTCGGAAGGAAAAGAGCAGTTTATTGAACCGGGTCAGGTTTCGGCCTTTGATAAGCAAAGTAAAAGTATAACTGTTGAAAATGCAGATGTGGTGACTTACAGCAGTTGGCGCGAAGGCAAGTATATTTTCAGGGACACACCACTCTCATCGATTTTGCGCATTCTGCAGCGGCAGTACAATGTGACAATTAATTTGTTAAATCCGAATCTGGGAAATTACCGGTATAATGCAACAATTAACAATGAAAGTCTGGAACAGATTCTTCAATTATTATCTATATCGGCTCCTATCAAGTACAATTATAAACGTAAAGAGTTAAAATCGGATGGTACTTATATTCCTGATAATATTGACATAAGCGCTGATAACACGAGAATTATTAAAAACTAAAATATGTATTGCCTATGAATGAAAAAAAAATGCGGAAAATGCTCGAACATTCCCCGCATCAGCAATTTAATCTTAATTAATCGTACAAATTAATCATTACAAAACTATGAAAAAAATTGCACCTA
>JBBQMW010000090.1:0-15315 GCA_038329265.1 Bacteroidales bacterium
TAGAATTTTATGGTGTGGATGGCACTGTTTCGTTAATTGGTCAATTGATTGATAATGATTATAAAATAGCAATTTATCCTAACCCTGTTACTGATTTATCTAAAATTTATTTGCAATCAAGCATACCTGTTGAAGTCAATGTCACCATTTATAATTCAGTTGGAATGATTGTTACTTCATCCAATGTTTTTGTAAGCGGAGAAACATCGATTCCGCTAAATCTTACTAATCAAGCAAAAGGTATTTTTATTATAAAAGTTCAAAACAGGAATAGTTTTGTAACAAAAACTATTTTTTTGAAATAGCAGAAAATTGGAATGTATTCAAATTGCATAAATCGACACTATCCCTCGTTTGCAACGAAGGGAGACCTAAAATTTGCTTTTTGATTGTTTTGATGATAAATCTAGAGGTCTACCGTGCAGTCGGGGCTCAGAACGAATGATCGATTTTTTGTGCTGCAAAGAGGTCGCATCTTTACTTTATACTAATTTGAAATTATGAAAAAAGCATTTTCTTCAATTTTTGCAGAATACATATTATTTTGCATAATACTTTCTTTTGGTCTGACTAACATTGCAATAGCACAAAAAGATCTGGTTTATGGAACAAATAACGGAACGGGTTATAACACATCATCTTCCTATGTCGATCAATGTATCGCTTGGGATAATGAATTAGGTCTCAAGAAAGTAAGAATGGGAATGGATGGTGTTGGCGGAGGTACTGTTGGGGCAACTTTTGATTTTGCTGCAAGGGATGTTATTGTGAATAAATATTTGGCTGCAGGTATTAAAATATGTGTAAGTGCAGGACCACGTTTTCATACAGCAAGTAATATTACTGATTATACAATATGGAAAGCAAATTGGGATTATTTTATAAAGGGTGTAATGAATCATTACAAAGGTAAAATCAACTATTATATTGTTGATAATGAACCAGATCTTGCTTATGCAGTTAGAGCCTTATCACCACAGGAAAGTGTCGATTTTACCAAAATTGCCTGGGATGCTGCTCAGTCGATTGATCAGACCATTGATATTGAATCCACTCCAACTATGAGTTGCGAAACCGATTATCTTCGACAATTAGTGAGTCTGGGCATTACACGATATTGCAATTATTTGGGGGTCCATGTATATGGTGCACAAACAGATGATGGCAGATTAAGCAAACCATGGCAATTTATGGCACAATACCCCCAATATCCACAGCGGCCTGTTTCAGCAAGCGAATGTGGCATGAACCCTTCATATGCCCCTGCTGGCATAAACGCATTGGCATGGGTTGCCCGCTGGTTTAAACAATTTAATGTTCAAACAAAAAGATATGGCTATTCAAATGTACTGCTCTTTGATATTGACGGGCATGGCGATTGGGCATTTTTAAACGACCCCGCCTACGCCGTGATACAAAATTCTTACCTAAACAAATCAATTTCCAATGCCGGTTTTGAAACAAATAACGATTTACTCGATCCAAATGATTGGTTTAAAACACTGGCTTGCGATGCACCCAATACTCCTACCAATATCAATATTTCAAATACTGATAAACATACTGGTTCAAATTGTTTGCGAATAGACGGCGCTGGTTCTGCACGTCAAATTATCGGACAATTGACACCCGGACAAGAAATTACGATATCGGCATGGGTAAAAGCTACCAACAGTGGCACTGCCAGATTAACAGTTCAAGGGTATAATAACCTCGATGGTGATGCCGAATTAGTTCAATCTTCTACTTCGACAAGTTGGAATCAATTGCAGGTTATTGTAACTCCAAACTCATCTTCGGTGGTAATCGAACTTAAAAGTACTTCAGGACGTTGTTATTTTGATGATGTAACAATTACAGGTGGAGTAAATGTGCTAATAACAAACATAAACCTAAGCCCTGCATCTTCAAGTTTATACATCGGTTCAGCAATCTTATTGACACCTTCTTTCACTCCTGAAAATGCATCTAACAAAGCAGTTACCTGGAGTTCCAATGACACTTCTATTGCAACAGTAAGCACAAGCGGATTAGTTACAGGTATCGCACAAGGCTCGGCGATAATAACCGCAACTACACAAGATGGAGAATTAGCTGCAACATGTAATTTAACTGTTAATCGAAGACCTTTTTCTGTCCATCTTGAAGCTGAAAATTACAGTTCTTCTGGCGGTACTATTGGTATAACAGGCGGCGACGGTGGAAATATTGTTAATTATTTTGAACAAGCGGATTATTTAGTATTTGACAATGTAAATATTCCTACAGCAGGCGCTTATACGATTCAATTCAGGGTAGCAACAGGAAATGCAGGCGCTCATGCAACTTTACAAAGCATAAATGGGTCTGTATTGTGCTCTGTACCAATTGCTAGTAATGGCTGGTCCGGATGGCAGACAGTTAGTGCAACTGCAAATTTGTTAGCAGGTATTCAAAGCTTTAAAATTGCAACCAAAAATTTAGTCGGATATGATTTCAACTGGTGGAAAATTATTGCAAGTTCTTCAAGTGGTTTAACAAGTGTAACTGGTGTCTCCGTGCCGACAACTTCAGCCACTATAATAGTATCAGGCTCTGCCCAACTATCTGCTTTAATAGCTCCCAGTAATGCAACGAACCAGAATGTAATCTGGAGTTCAGGCAATACTGCCATAGCAACAGTAAATTCAGGCGGAATAGTAAATGGCGTTGCAAAAGGAAAAGCAACTATTACAGTAACCACACAAGATGGAGGATTTTCTTCAACTTGTATTTTAACAGTAAATAGTAACCCTTTAAATATTCATCTGGAAGCTGAAAATTACAATTCTGTAAGTGGTGATGTATCAACAACAGGTGGCGACGGTGGCACTATTGTAAACTGGTTTGGTGATGCAGAATATCTAGTATTCAACAATGTAAATATTCCCGTATCAGGATCATATAAAATAAACTTCCGGGTTGCAACCGGGAATGGCGGGGCATATGCAACTTTACAAAACTCTACCGGAACAGAATTAGGCTCTGTTGCTATTCCCAATAGTGGTTGGAGTAATTGGCAGACTGTTAGTACAACAATAAATTTAGCAGAAGGAAGTCAAAGCTTTAGAGTTGTTGTAAAAAATTCGGTCGGATACGATATTAACTGGCTGGAATTAAATGCATTATCTACTGTAAATGTAACAGAATTATCAAGTACCGGATTAAATGTAATGGTATTTCCTAATCCAATAACAGCACAATCTGTATTGAAAATAAATTCTCCAGAAGCATCAGATGTTACTATTCGTATTGTTGATGTGAATGGAAGAATAGTATTTGCCAATCAACTAAAAGTGATGGGCGAAATGAGTATCCCTCTTAATCTTGGAAATATAGTAAAAGGGGTTTATATTTTGCAAATTCAAAAAGGTAATAAGCTTGTTACAAAACAAATTGTGAAATAGAAAAAATGATTACTTTGTAATCTAAACCTATACTTGTCAACTATGAGTCAGAGTCAGATTCAAAACAATAATGGGCGTTGCGATTTTCTGAAAGGAACCGCGCTGGCAACAGGAGCTTTGGCGCACTGCAAAGCTGGAGTTCTGAAAAATCAATTAATCAAAAAGCAGATTTACCACTTCGGAAAGAAGAAAATGCAACTTATTTGGCATTTTTTGATCCGGCAGAAGGACCTGTTCTCAATCCCGGTTTGGGCGTAAACGGGTACGTTTATATTCCGACCACACGTTTCACTTTGCATTTAAATGAACAAATCTAAACCACAGAAAACATGAAAACTAAATTTTTAGGCATCATTAAAATCTTTGTATTTTTATTAGTTAGCTTAATATCAAATGCTCAACAATGGACTGCCGTTCCATTGGTTACCAAAGCAATGAAAGATCAGGGATTGATGGGTGGCGAAGGCTGTCAGGTGGTTCAGGCCATTGAGTGCGACCAAACGGATGGTTCGTTTCTCTTGATGGGAACCGACGTTGGTGGCATTTACCGAAGTATTGACAGCGGAAATACATGGGCTCCCTGCAATATTGGCTATTCACCACGTGGAAATACCGGTTTTGCCATCGACCCCAACAACAACAAACGCGCATTGGCCATTGGCGCCAACAGTTCAAATAACCAGAGCCACGGGTTATATCTGACCATCGATCAGGGCGCAAGTTGGAAACAGGTGAAAGCCGATGGAAACTATAATGTTTATGTGGGCATGTTCGACAAGGTTGATTTTGTGAAAAGTAGTTTTGATGCAACTCTGGGTTATTCGAAAATTGCTTATTGGTCGAATCCGGCTGGAGGAATTTACAAATCATCAGATGGAGGTTCAACCTGGGCGAAAGCAAACCCTAACTTTGGAAAAAGCATCCTGAAAGTTCATCCTGAAAAGGGCGACGTTTATGTGGCCAACAGCACCGGTTTTTACAAAAGCACTGACGGCGGTGTAACTTTCGTGCAAAAATCGACCGAGAATGTTAACGACATGGATGTGGTAAACGCCGCTCCCGATAAGGTTTTTCTATGCACCGCAAATAAATTTTTTGTTTCTACCGATGGTGGCGAAACGTTCACCAAACTTACTACAACCGGATTTCCTTCGAATGCGATCATGCTCGGTGTAAGTTCCGCGAATCCTGACTACATGGCGGTTTGCTTTAAAAATAGTGACTGGGGCGGCCCAATTTATTACTCGAACAACGGAGGTGTAAAATGGTCGGTGGCAGCGCGAAATAACGACCTTGCGTTTATGCCATACAATGGCCGCGATCAAAAATTTGCCTGGCACCCTACCAACCCAAACAAAGTCTGGGCATTGGGAGGTGACTGGATTTCGAGCAGCAAAGACGGTGGAAAAAGCTTTGCCTGGGATGCCAATGGATACAATGGAATTTTGGTAGGTGGTTTTTTCAATTTCAATATAAGCGATCCAAATTTGCTTTTTGTTGGTTCTCAGGATTATAACGGGGCATTTACCAAAGATAATGGCGAAACATGGAAGTACTGTAACGCGGCCAACTTGGGTTGGGGAGGTTTTACTTATGGAGCTTATGCGGCCAGCGCCGATGTGCTGGTTACCCAAAAATCACCGGGTTGGGGTCAGAAAGGACAGTTGACAATCAGTAAAAATGGTGGAGCAAGTTTTACAAATACATCGATGATGTGTTCCGGATTGGATGTAGGTTGCGGCGATCCGAAAGATCCGAATGTAATTTATTTCAGCAACTATTACAGCAAAGACCTCGGAACAACATGGAAAGTGATGAATGGTTGCAAAGGTGTGCTGATTGCCAATATTTACGGCGAGAAAGAAGTATATGGAGCTGATGGCAATAAGATCGTGAAATCGACTGATAAGGGTGACACTTGGATCACCGTTGCCACTTTCCCCGGAGATGTGTGGGATATTGCTGTAGATCAGGTATTGAACCGACTTTATGTTATTGTAAATAGTGACCGCTTGTTTCAATATGATGCCGCTGGCTTGAAAGAACTAACTTCTTTAATCCCAAAAGATCAGTATGGCGCGGCACCGATTGGAACTGTTGCCACCGACCCGAATGATCCGAAAATCGTTTATTGTGCCGGTGCGAAAAATGTATATAAAAGCGATGGAAGTGTCAGGCGTTCTATCGATTCAGGAAAAACCTGGAAAATTATTACGCCAAATAACCGCACAAACAATGGCATTGAAATGGGTGACGGTGCTAACGAAGTGTTTGCCCTTCGTGTGAATCCGCTTACCCGCGAACTCTGGGCTGCCGGAAGTTGCTACGGAATATGGAAAGAAGCAGGAATTAAAAGCCTGACTGTTAATGTCAGCGAACCAGCCACGAAGAGTGTTTTTGTTTCAGGAACCGATATTATTATCAAAGCCAATACAACCATTCTTGATCAACCAGTTTCAAAAGTAGAGTTTTATAATGATACTGAAAAAATTGGAGAATCGACAACTGCTCCTTTCCAGTTTACATGGACAATAGTGTCCATTGGGAGCTACAAAATAAAGGCGAAAGTAACAGATTCTGGCGGACAAACAGCAGAATCAGCAGTGGTTGAGGTAACCGTTCAGGTTTCTCTTTCTCCGGAAGTCTCCATAATAACTCCTGTGGTTAATTCTACCTTTACTGAAAATTCGAACATCAGCATTTCAGCAAAAGCCACCGATAAAGATGGTACTGTTAGCAAGATTGAATTCTTCAACGGAGCAGAAAAACTTGGAGAATCACTTGTTTCGCCCTTCACTTTCGAATGGAAAAATGTACTTAAAGGTGAATATAGTTTAACCGCAAAAGCAACCGATAATACAGGAATGACAGCCAACTCATTGCCTGTAACAGTCACAGTAAATGGTCCGGATGGAAAATTTACTTATACCGAAAATTTTGATGACGACTTAGCTCAGGATTGGCAAGCCAATGGCGGAATCTGGAAGGTTGAGAATAAGCAGTATCACTCAACCACAGGCGACGGAATATTCACTGCCCGATATGAAAAATCAACTTTTTATAACTATACCTACACTATAAAATTAAAACCAGATTGGGGAAATATTTTTGGGGTGGTTTTTAACTACGTCGACAGTAAAAATTATTACCGGATTGAATTTGGTGACAACCCCCGAAATGCTTTGCTGATTGAAGTGAAAAATGGCGCTGAAAAAACGCTTTCAACTAAAGCTTATACGGGCGGAGGACAAGGTGTGTATTCGAACTTAAAAATTACAAACGATGGAAAAACCACAACCCTTGAAGTAAACGGTAAAGTGGTTTTTGACAAAATCGCCACCACCACTCACAAATTTGGAAAAATTGGCCTTTATGCCTGGTGGCAGCCGGTTTGGTACGATGATATTGAAGTAATTGCTGAAAGCAAAATCTACACTTCAACAGAACCATTTCTGAAAAATGGGAATCAGATGATTTGCTATCCGAACCCGCTTGTCGATGGAGATTTAACCATTCAACTGGCTAAAACGGAAAGGAATGTAAGAACAGAAATTTGCAACCTGACAGGTCAAATCGTATGGTCAAATCTAAAATTAGAAACTCAAAAAATTACCGTTCCTGAACATGCCTTCCACAACAATGGCTTGTATATCATCAGAATAAACTCTGAAGATACCTTTTATCAGGGCAAGATCATTTATCAAGGAAATTAAACGCTACAAAAATATAAACAATGAAAAACCATCGATTAAAAAGCATTTTATTTCTGGCATACTTCATCTTTTTTACCAATTTTATTTTTGGACAAGTTGCACCAATCAGCTTGAATATTGACAATCCGCATTACTTCAGCTACCAAGGTAAACCAACGGTTTTGATTACTTCCGGAGAGCATTATGGAGCCGTGATGAACCCCGATTTCGACTACAAAATATACCTGAAAACATTGCAGAAAGATGGCCTCAATCTGACCCGCACCATGACTGGCGGGTATTTTGAACCTGCAGGTGCATTTAATATTTCAAAAAACACGATGGGTCCTGATAAATCAAAATTTCTCTGTCCCTGGAAACGAATTGGTACTGATCTAAAATTCGACCTCACGCAATGGGATGATGCTTATTTTGTTCGCCTCAAAGATTTCATGAATGAAGCAAATAAGCGCGGAGTCATTGTTGAACTGGCATTGTTCTGCCCGTTTTACGAAGAAATGCAATGGGAATTGAGTCCGTTTAAACTGAAAAATAATGTGAATAATCTGGGCGATATTCCACGTACCGATGTTTACACGCTTGATAAGAATAAAGGACTTTTGGCTGTTCAGGAAAAGATGGTTCGCAAGTTGGTTGACGAACTGAAAAGCTTTCCAAACCTGATTTATGAGATCTGCAACGAGCCTTACTTTGGAGGAATTACGCTGGAATGGCAGGAATACATTTCGAAAATAATTACCGATGCCGAAAAATCACTTCCACAAAAACACCTGATTTCGCAAAACATTGGCAATGGTTTCGAGAAAATTAAAAACCCAAACCCACTGGTTTCGGTTTTCAATTTTCATTATGCCACTCCGCCCAAAGCAGTCTCACTCAACTATAATCTGAATAAAGTAATTGGCGAAAACGAAACCGGTTTCAACGGACAAAAAGATTCGACTTACCGAAAAGAAGCCTGGGAATTGATTTTAACCGGCGGTGGTTTGTTCAACAACCTCGATTATTCGTTCACCACCGACAATGAGGATGGAACCTATCAATATCCTGAAAAGCAACCAGGGGGCGGAGCTCCTGCCTATCGGAAACAATTGAGTTACCTGAAAAAATTCATGGATTCGTTCAATTTTGTAGCGATGAAACCTGACACTACCATTTATTCCGGAGGTTTGCCAGGTAAAAATAAGGTCATTGTTTTGGCCGAAACAGGAAAACAATACGCCATGTATTGGATGGGAGGAAAACAGATAAATCTGGAAATCCAGCTTCCAAAAGGCGAATATTCGCTGGAATGGACAAATCCACTCAATGGAAAGGTATTAAAGAAAGAAAAGTTAAGTCATTCAGAAGGGAAAGCAACACTGGCCTCGCCTCCTTATGAGCAAGATATTGCCTTGAGAATCATCAACAAATCAAAATCATGACCTTCCAATTTGGAATGTCATGATTTAAATTGGAGGTCAAAAATTGTGACCTCCAATTATAATTAGATGGATTTTGAATGCTTAACTTAACAAAATTGACCATAGAAAAATTTTCAATCTTGAGGTCACAATTTGTGACCTCAAGATTGAATGGTATCATATTTTGCGATACCTCAGAACGCCTAATTTAGCTTAAAAATATTTACTCAATGGCAACCGAAAATCTAAGTTCATTTATTCCTGATGAGAGGATTGTAGATAAGATCTATCTGATCAGAGGGCAGAAAGTAATGTTCGACAGGGATTTAGCTGAATTGTATGGGGTTGAAACAAAAAGATTGAAAGAGGCAGTAAAACGTAATTTGTTTAGGTTTCCCGAAGATTTTATGTTCGAGCTAACCAAGGAAGAATTTTCAAACTTGAGGTCGCAATTTGCGACCTCAAGTTGGGGCGGTGCCCGGTATCAGCCTATGGCATTTACTGAACATGGAGTTTTGATGCTTTCAAGTGTATTGAATAGTAAACAAGCTATCAGTGTCAACATTCAAATCATGCGGATTTTTACCCGTATTCGCCAAATGTTGACTGATACTTTGAGTCTGAAACTGGAAATTGAAGAAATTAAGAAAAAGCTTCAAAATCAGGATAAAAACATTGAACTCGTCTTTTCCTACCTGGATGAACTAATCACTAAGGAGGAAAATAAGAAACCGCACAAGTGCATTGGATTCAAAATCAATGACTCAAACAATAATGAATAATAACCAAAACCTTGAAATACTTTTATTATGAAACGCACTCAACTACATTTAAAACTATTGATTTTCCTGATCGCTGCCACCTTTTTGGGTAGTTGCAGCAAGAAAGAAACACTCCGAATTGCTGAAAATAAAATCCTTCAACTGTCAACTGTCAACACCGATCAGGCTCTTTGGCAATATACTGTGCTCAAAACCGGAAAAACCTTTTCGTTTGAGGCTCCTGAATTTGAAATCGATGGAAAACTTTGCCGGGCAACTTTATCCGACATTAAACTTTCGGAAACTTCTGTGAAATTAAATAATGGGGTTATGGAATACGCTTTCGAAGGTAAGCTGACCAAAATACCTGACATGACGCTTCTTACTACTTTTCAGGTTTCGGAAGATAATCCGATCGTTAAATTTCGCTACAATTTACTCAGTCAGGGAAATCATCAACTGACAAAGAGTTCAGGGAACGATCAAATCAATTACCTGAATGTTTCGCTCGCCGGTCTTTCCGAAGTAAAAGAGATTAAGCTTTCGGAATTCAATGAAATGGTACATAGTTTTTGTCTTTCGGAACGTATCATGGAGGAAAAACATTTTACCGATAGCATTCGTCTGATGGGATCACTTCTGGCTGCTTCCGATGGTTCGAATTCGTTGGTAATTGGTTATGAGCACGGCTCGCAGGCACCCGATAAATTTCTGGAATTCAGTCTGAAACCCGATCATTCCATCACACTTCAGGCGGTAAAAGGTAATTATTACAACGGTTACAAAATCAATAAAGATCAATCGTACCAAACCATTTGGTTCGAAGTGGGCGCTGTTGCTGGTGACGAAAACATTCTGGCCGCCAACTTCCGCAATTTCGTGCTTCACCACATGAGCCAGAATAACGAAAGCCGCAAACCATATATCTTTTACAACACCTGGAATTTTCAGGAACGCAACCGAAACTGGTACAAAAAGCCGTATCTGGCCGATATGACCTTGGAGCGGATGATGAAAGAAATTGACGCTGCTCACCAAATGGGCATCGAGGTTTTTGTAATCGATGCCGGATGGTTTGAGAAAACAGGCGACTGGCAACCGAGCCTAAAACGTTTCCCCGACGGACTGAAAACCATCAGCAAAAAGCTGAAAGATAACGATATGAAACTTGGATTGTGGTTTAATCCAACCGTTGCCGCAGTTTCGAGCAATATGCTGAAAAACCACCGCGACTGTGTGCGCACCATGAACGGAAGTGAAGGAAAACCCTGGCCAATTTGGGAAACCGAAGAAAGCTATGGCATGTGTTTGGTAAGTCCATACCGCGATGCATTTGCCGACGAACTCATCCGATTGAACAAGGAGCTTGGAGTTACCTATTTCAAATGGGATGCCATTGGCCAGTATGAATGCAACGACCCGCGCCATTTCCACGGAAACGCTTCAAATACACCTCAGGAACGATTGGAATCGTACGCTTTCGAGATCGGCAAATCGATGTGCTATGTGGTTGATAAGCTTTGTAAAGAATGCCCTGAAGCCATTGTCGATTTTGACATTACTGAAGGTGGGCGAACCGTTGGATTGGGATTTTTGAGTTCAGGAAAATACTTCCTTATAAACAATGGACCGTACTTCTTTAATTATGATATTCCGTTCGATCGCGAAAACGGGCAGTGGAATATTTTCTTCTACCCCGGGCCAGCCCGTACCTGGATTTGCCGCACACCGCTCACCTTCGATAAGTGGATTCCGACTTCACTCTTCCTGACTCATTACCTGCCCGACGATCCGTATGAAAACCAGTCGATTGCTGTTGGTTCGCTAATTTTAGGGCAAAACGGTATCTGGGGCGACTTGCCGAAAATTTCTACGGAAGGTGTGGCTTTCTTTGCCAAAACACTCGGAATGTACAAACAGGTTCGCGACGACATGACCGAAACAGCCTTGATTCGCGACGGAGCTGTTGGCGGAAGTCCTGAAGTATACGAAAAAATTAATCCGGAAACCGGGCGTGGTGCCATCGTAATTTTCTCGAGCCATGCCGGAACTTACAGCTACATTTCGAAAAACAAAGTGGACCCGAAACATTGGGAAACACGCGATACTGAAGTGAAAATATTACCAAATGGATTGGTCCGAATTGATGTGAAATTCACCACCGCCGAAGCCAAAATCATTTTCTTCGGAGTGAAACAATAAGTTAAACTACTAAAACCATTTATAGCTTTATGAAACTTAAACTCATCTTCATTTTTGCATTATTGTCTATACTTTCTTTCGGGCAATCAACACAAACCATCAACCTGCTCCCTGGCGAAAAAGTCTGGTCAGGAATTATTAAAGACGGACACAAAATGCCCTATAATTCAGGCTACAAATACGACTTTTATGCCAACAATCAGGACAACCAGATTCAACCACTTTTGCTCGGAAATAAAGGTTTGTGGGTTTGGAGCGAAGAACCTTTTGCTTTCGAAATTCAGGAGAACCAGATCGTCATTTCGAATGCCAAAGGCGAAGTAAAATCGGGTCACTCCGGAAGTAGCCTGGCTGAAGCCCGTAAATTTGCGGCAGCCACATTCTTTCCTGCATCAGGGAAAATGCCCGATGAGTTACTGTTCTCGAAACCTCAGTACAATACCTGGATCGAGCTGACCTACAACCAGAATCAGGAGGCCGTGATGAAATACGCCAAAGCCATTGTCGGCAATGGATTTTCGCCCGGCGTAATCATGATCGACGATACCTGGCAGGAAGATTACGGCAAGTGGGTTTTCCATCCCGGAAGATTTCCGAATCCGAAAGCAATGATGGACGAACTGCACCAAATGGGATTTAAGGTGATGTTGTGGATGTGTCCGTTTGTGAGTGCCGACCAGACCATGATTCTTCAGAAACTGATGCGCGACAAAGCTTTCCTGATGCAGCAAAAACCCGATAAACTGACTTGGGATAAAGCTACCGATCCGGCCATGATTAACTGGTGGAACGGTTATTCGGCTTTGCTCGATTTTACCAATCCGGTTGCTGTAAAATGGTTCAACGATCAACTCGACCAATTGGTTAAAGACTTCGGAGTAGATGGTTTTAAACTCGATGCCGGTGATATGAATTTTTACCCGGCTGATGCGCTTTCAATGAAATCTGCCACACCAAATAAACAATGTGAATTGTATGCTCAGTTTGGACTTCGCTTTCCTTTAAATGAATACCGCGCCTGCTGGAAAATGGCCGGACAACCACTGGCGCAACGATTGCACGATAAAAATCACAATTGGGAAGACGTTCAGAAACTCATCCCGCACATGACTACTGAAGGCTTGGCTGGGTACACTTTTTCGTGCCCTGACATGATTGGTGGCGGAAACTGGGTCAGTTTTATTGACCTGAAAGATTTCGATCAGGACATGGTGGTTCGTTCGGCACAAATCCATGCTCTGATGCCGATGATGCAATTCTCGGTTGCTCCATGGCGGATTCTGGATGCCGAACATTTGGAGGCGGTGAAAAAAGCGGTGAAAATTCGCGAAAAATATACTCCGCTAATTCTGGAATTGGCGAGTAAATCAGCCAAAACAGGCGATCCGATTATCAGTGCAATGGAATATGCGTTCCCAAATCAAGGTTTCGAAAAGGTTATCGATCAGTTTATGCTGGGCGAAAGTATTTTGGTGGCACCAATTGACGAGAAAACCACCAGCCGCGAAGTTTTGCTTCCGAAAGGAAAATGGACCGACGATTTGGGAAAAGTCTGGAAAGGTGGGAAAACTTATACGATTGAAGTACCGATCGATCGGATTCCGGTATTTTCATTGGGAAAATAAGTTTGGTTTGATAGTAGCTGACAGAAAATCTGTTTGACAGTATTAACCTTTTAATTGAGGAAAGCCGACAGCGAGTTGCTATTACTGTCAGTACAGAATTGGCTCATCTGTACTGGAATATTGGCGACCCTATTCACAAGCACATACTCGACTATGAAAGAGCCGCTTATGGCGAACAAATAGTACAGATGCTGTAGGAACAATTAACCGAAAAATACGGGAACGGTTGGGGTGTTAAACATCTGCGGCATTGCCTACGCACTGCGGAGACTTTTTCAAACGAGCAGATTGTCTACGCACTGCGTAGACAATTGACATGGACTCATTTGCGGACGATTGCCTACACTGAAGATGATTAAAACGCGAATTTTATGTTGAAATGTGCACAATGGGAACGTTGGAGAACCCGACAGTTAGATGAACGCATTGGCTCAATGCTATTTGAACTCACCACCATCTCAAAAAACCGGAAGAAACGATTCGGTTGGAATTGGAGCTACTAAAAAACGACGATTTTCGTTTCCTTGTTGGAAATCCGCTTGCAACTATTGCAAAGTTTGGATAAGGCAAAATAGCTGCCCTTTATATGAATATGGGAAATGCTTATTACACCTATCAGGCATCTGGTTATCCGAAAATTATGAACGAAATTATCAATCAGCTGCTTCCAAATCCTTTGGTTAAAGTAAGCGGTTCGGATTATGTGCACACTGCACTCAACCAAAAAAGACGACAAGTGGTATGTCAATATCATTAATGTTGCCGGAAACCATTTTAACTCAAAGGTCTATGAATACGATCAAATACCGGCAACGGGAGAACTCACTTTGGAACTGAACGCCGGAAAACCAATTAAGAAAATTGTACTTCAGCCTGAAGGAAAGCAACTTGAAACTTCACTGAAGAACGGGAAAACCTTTGTCAATGTACCCTCAGTAAAAGTTAGTTCAATTGTTCAAATTGAGTTATAACCATTGGGTTGAGCAACTTTGAACAGATGATACAAATTCAACAAATCAAAATTAAGTCAGAACTGATTAAATTTTATATTTTTGATTGCTGAAAATCTAAACTCGTATTGATCACTTAATTTTTAATGAATTACTTTAAAAAACAAACCATGAAGAGAAACATTTTTTTGACTTTGGCTTTCGTTGCGGCTATACTGATCGCAGTACCGGGAGTTTCACAAACTGTGAACAAGCTTTCGAAAGAAGAGAAAAAGGCTGGCTGGACTTTGTTGTTCAACGGCCAGAATTTTGACGGATGGCGCCAATGCAACGGAACCGCAATGCCCGCCAACTGGTTAATTGAAGACGATGCCATGAAAGTTTTCACAGGCATCGGCAAACAACCTGGTCAGGGCGCCGATGGAGACATTCTTTATCCGGGAAAAAAGTTTAAAAATTTTGAATTAACCATCGACTGGAAAGCAAGTAAAATGGCCAATTCAGGAATTTTCTACAATGTACGCGAAGTTCCGGGGCAACCGATTTATTACGCTGCTCCTGAAATTCAGGTACTCGACAATGTTGATGCTTCCGACAATAAAGTGGACAGTCACCTCGCCGGTTCGCTTTACGATATTCTTCCTGCCGATCCGAAAACTGTAAATCCTGCCGGTTCGTGGAACACTATTGTGGTTAAAGTAAAAGATGGCGTGGTAACTCACACTCAGAATGGCGTAAAAGTGGTTGAATACACCCTCTGGACTCCAGAATGGGATGCCATGGTTGCCAAAAGCAAGTTCAAAGATTTCCCGGGTTGGACGGAAGGAATTTCAAAAGATGGTTATATCGGTCTTCAGGATCATGGATACACCATTTGGTTCCGCAACATCAAGATTCGGGAACTGTAAGAAGAAGAATGGAGATTGAAATACGGAGACGGAAGTCCGGAGAACGGAGACGGAAGTTGAAATTTTGATATCTGAAAAATAAGATGAAAAGGGAATGATCCGAAAGGGTTATTCCCTTTTGTTTTCAGCAAGATGAATAAAATTTACCTATTTTAGGCCTGAGAAAAAATAGGTCTATGCATTCTAAATAGTTGATTCCCTTTTTATTGTGTCTGTTTTTTATTCGTACTTATTCGCAAGATCAGGAAAAAGCCATTCGCTCAACGTTTCATTCCATTTCGAGTCACGATTTGCTGGAATATGCCGCCGAATTAAGCTCCGAAAAATA
>JBBQMW010000091.1:0-15142 GCA_038329265.1 Bacteroidales bacterium
ATGTTGATAGCATTGAAATAATTGAAGAAAAAAAAGAAATGCCTTTTGTACTTTTATCTGAGAGCTCCCTTGAAAAAGAATGGAGTAGCGAAGAAGATAATATTTGGGATGTATGGGCTAATGAAAAGCTAAAAAAAGCACGGAAATGAATTATGCTAAAGGCGATATTGTTATAATTCCAGTTCCATTCACTGACAATAAAGGATACAAACTTCGACCTGCTGTTGTTATTTCGAACAATGCTGTTCATCAAACAGGCGATATAATGATTGTTCAAATCACCTCAAAATTGAAACATGATAAACTTAATATCTTCATTACCAATGATGATGTAACAGAGGGGTTACCTGTAAAAAGTTACATTCGTGTACACAAGATATTTGTCCTTGAGCAAAGGTTAATCAAAGGCAAAGTATCGAGCCTCAAACTCGATAAATACAATGAATTAATTCAAAGAATCAACCAAATCATTGAATAGTATAAAATAGAAATGTCCTTCCCCTTTATAGATCCTGTTTGCAAAGAATGTTTTAAAAATACCGCAGGTGATATTCAGGAAAAAGTCAGGGATTGGGTAAGTGAGCAAGTCGAACTTCACTCCAACCTGTCCGCCTTTTGGCGTAATGAAGCTCTGACTAACGCGGCTGCCCATCATTCAGGTTTCAAAGCGCCGTTTACATTACCGAAGGAGGGTTCCTTAGCCTGTCGAAGGATGAGTTTATAGATACTGAAAAGGATGATGTGGTTTTTGAGTCGGAGAAATTAAGAATGATACTTCAAATTGGTAAGGGTTTCACTTGAAGCCTGTCAGCTCATTGGCAGATGAAGCCCTTACTTACCAATAAGTGTCGTGCAATCATTTTGAGCAAGCAAATTCTTCGTATCCCAACGTATTCCATCTATTCAAAGAAATATTCATTAACTTTGATTAAAAATATGCCAACAATTTTACGAATAAGGGGATATCGGTTTTTCTTCTACATAAACGACCATCGTCCTCCGCATATACATATTGAAAAAGAAAGAAGTACGGCAAAATTCTTTTTGCAAAACGCAGAACTGGTAAAATCAAAAAGATTTAATGCAAGTGAACTCAGTGAGATCAGAAATATAATTGTGTAAAACATTGAACTTTTTAAAACAAAATGGAATGAGCATTTTACAAATTACTAAGTCAACCAATGCAGCAAATATTTGGTTCGACGATATAAAAATGCACCTTCTTTTGGATGACGGACGGGAACTTAGTGTTCCAATAAACTGGTTTCCTTCACTACGTGATGCAACCCCTGAACAAAGAAACAACTGGAGGTTTATTGGCGATGGTGAAGGAATCCATTGGGAAGATTTGGATGAAGATATTTTAGTGGAAGGGCTCTTATAACTAACAGCATTTCAATCTGGCCCGGCACTGGTCTGAATTTGTAATACTGTGGTTACATAAGGCAGAACAATTGCCGAAACCCAGTTTTTTATAACCCCATAACGAATAAATATACCACCATACCAAATCATTCGGGCGATATGCCTGAAGGTAACACTTAAAGCCATATTAGCACAGGCGAATATTCCCGTTTCTCCAAAAAAAGTGGGAGCGCCACAGGCATTTAATTGGAGTCGAAAGTTTATTAAATGAAGATATATTTAAAAATGCACGAATAGGGCAGTTTGGTGAAATATTATGGGGAAAAATCGTCACAACTACGTATAACAATGAAGTGTTATGTTGGGATTATGATATTTCACCTGAATTTGCCTATCAAAACTCAATATCTGGTTAACGTTCCGGAGAGTTAAAGCATATCTGCTGCGCCCCACCATGCAATTTGCTGCCACTTCTGCCCATCATTCAGGTTTCAAAGCTCCGTTTACATTACCGAAGGATGGTTCCTGAGCCCAGTCGAAGGACGAGTTTATAGCTGCTGCAAAAAATGAAATGGAACGCTGATGACACAACTTGTCCCGAAATATAGGGAGATGAGACGGATGAACACGGATGAAAACCAGATTAAAAATCAGTGAAGATGCGTTTAATCAGTCCCGCACATGCGGGATCAGTGTGCTAAAAAAAACAAATGGAACACGGATTTTTAATTTTTTCAACTATTCTTTCGGCCTCCAACAATTTTCAGATTTGTATTGATTATCTTTGGCTCAACTCTAATATTCAATTCTGTTATGGCAAAATATATCTTTGAGGGAAATTATAAGAACACATCCACAAGTGTTAAAGTAAAGCTCCTTTTATTTCATTTTGAAGATGAGAATAAGATCAATTTTATTTATTCCCCTCATTTGGACCTGACTGGATATGGGAACAACTTCGAGGAAGCCAGAAAATCTTTCGAAATAGTTTTTGAAGACTTTGTTGATTACACGATTAAAAAGAAAACACTTAGTAAAGTATTAACCAGCTTAGGTTGGGTATTGACTGGATTGGCAAAAAGACCACAGAAAGTTTTAGCTCCAAGTATCGCCACTATGATAAAAAATAATAAGTACGTTTCAGAGATTTTCGACAAATATCCCGTGAATACTTATCATCAGGAAGTAGGTTTACCTATATCTGCATAAAGAAACGAAAGAATGTCAATACCCAAATTGACCAATATTCCTGTAAAAGAATTTCGTAAATTTCTTGAAAGTCAGGGATTAAATATCATCAAAGACACAAGGGGCAGAGGCGGACACGAAAAATGGTCAAAAACTGGTATGGACAGACCAATCACTATTCAAACGCACATCGATCCTGTTCCTGAATTTATAATAAAACAGGTATTGCGTCATTTAAATATGGATGAAAAATCATTCTTCGAAGCATTGAAAAAAACCTAATCAATAAAAAGAAAGAAGACTATTGGGTACTCAAACACAACAAAATGCGATTTCCCTTATGGATTCTGTTTGCAAAGAATTTTACAAAAATTCCTCAGTTGTTTTTAAAAAATTAATGGAAAACTGATGACACTGAAATTACGCCAACCTGTGGCCGTTAAGGATTAACACTTATTAAAATATCTTATCTGCATTTATCTATCCGATCAGTGTCATCTGTGTTCAGAAGTAGGGGCGATTTTATCTTACAATATTTATTTGTACTGAAAAATCAATAAATTTGTAAAAAAAGAAACATGAAAACATTAAAGATTAATATCGTTAATCAGGATGCTTTAGCTATTTTAATTGGAATGGAGCAGGCAGGTTTGATCATTTTGCCTAAAAAAGAAATTCAGAATAAAAACCTTGCGAAACAATTAAGAGGAGCTATCTCAAGTTCGCGTGCTAAAGAAATGATTGAAACCATTGAGAAACAAAGAGCAGAATGGGAACAAAGATATTAATCGATACCAACATTGCTATTGGCTATATTGGTAACCGTCTAAGTGTTCAGTCAATGGACAAATTGGATGATCTTTTCAATAGTCAATATCATCTGTCTGTTATTAATAAAATAGAATTATTGGGTTATCCAAATCTTGAAAAGATTGAAGAAGAAAAATTCAATTTATTTATCAATCATTCCATCATACACCAAATTGACAATAAAACGATCGAAAAGACAATAGAAATAAGAAAAAAGCATAGGATTAAACTTCCTGATGCAATTATTGCTGCAACCTGTTTGTTAAATGGATTAGATATCCTGACCCTAAATGTAAAGGATTTTGAGAATATTGAAGGACTAAAGGTAATACAATCCGAATCAATTTGATTCAACTGTTGCACACAGATCAGTTTTTAAAGCGCCCTATACCCTCGCCGAAGGATTGAACCGCACTTTGCATTATGAGTTTATAGATATTGCAAAAGACGGGATAGTTTTTGAGTCGGAATAGTTTGCTAAGACAAGAACATAAAACAGATCTAAACAATCATAGGATTTATCTTTTAACTTTTTTTGACAATCGTCAGAATCCAGCTAATCTCAAGCTCTAAAATAAGTTGAACCTCTGGTATCCAAAAAATCGCTGCACCCCCAATCACTGCAAGGATTTGTGTTCACAAGGAATATTTCAAAGATTCAGCAGTTGATTTTCAGAAAGAGGTAAAACAAAAAAATTCGGTACCACCACCACTCAGTTCGATGCTACGTCCGCCAATAATTCCGGTTTTAAAGCGCCATTTATATTGTCAGAAGGACTTTGGTTCCTGAGTTTATCGAAGACACAGAACGTTGGATGATGAGTTTTTAGACACTGCAAAAGATGAAATGGATATCTGTTGGGTCAGTGTCACCTGTGGTCTAAAGGGATTTTGTTTTCAAAGCATGCTTTAGATCAAATGGAGCGTAGATGCATCTCAAAAGAAGTGTTATTATCGATTGTCCATCAACCTGATTCTGTTGTCGATCAGATAAAACGACCCGGATTTACTCAAAGTTTGTTGATTCGAATCCGAAAATTTATCTTTACGGGGTATTTGTAAACTATTTGAAAAATCCAGCAATTATAATAACAGCTTATAAAGCTTTAAAAATCGGGAAATATGGTTATAAAGTATGATAAAGATATTGATGTCATCAATATCAAATTAACTGACGGAATAATTGCTGAAAGTGATGAAGAGAAGCCGGGTATAATTTTAGACTATGATGATTCCGGCAATATTGTCGGCATTGAGGTTTTAAATGCTTCAGAAAAAATAAACCAACCCAATGGGATTATTTATGAAGTAGCCTGAATAGAAAAACTGGCAGTTTATTTTAAGCGTCATCTGTGTTCCAAACTTAATTTGGTCTTTTTCGGAATATTTAGAATTCAAATTTTTAAATTTTAAAATATCATGTTTAAAAACAAAACCCTCCTAATTACCGGTGGTACCGGTTCATTCGGCAACGCTGTCCTCAACCGCTTTTTGGATACCGATATCCGGGAAATCAGAATCTTCTCGCGTGACGAGAAAAAACAGGACGATATGCGTCACCGGTTAAATAATCCCAAGGTGAAGTTCTACATTGGGGATGTACGTGACAAACGCAGCGTGGATTATGCCATGCGTGGCGTGGATTATATCTTCCATGCCGCTGCACTAAAACAGGTTCCTTCGTGCGAGTTCTTCCCGATCGAAGCGGTAAACACCAATGTTTTAGGCACCAAAAATGTACTGGACTCTGCCTTTGAACATGGTGTAAAACGTATGATTGTGCTTAGCACCGACAAAGCGGTATATCCCATCAATGCTATGGGCATCTCCAAAGCCATGATGGAAAAGGTAATGCAAGCCAAAGCCCGGTCAATGAACGAAGACTCGGATACGGTTTTCTGTGGAACACGCTACGGAAATGTAATGGCTTCACGCGGGTCCGTAATTCCGCTATTTGTTGAACAGATCAAGGCAGGTAAAGACCTTACAATAACCGATCCCAACATGACCCGGTTTATGATGACTCTCGAAGACGCTGTCGACCTGGTTATTTATGCCTTCCAGCACGGCCAAAACGGGGATATGTTTATTCAAAAATCTCCCGCGTCAACGATTGCCCATCTGGCGCAGGCATTGATTGAATTGTACCAGTCAAAAAGTAAGGTTAGGGTCATTGGTACCCGTCACGGAGAAAAATTGTATGAAACATTGGTAAACAGGGAGGAGATGGCCAAAGCTTATGACATGGGAAATTACTACCGTGTTCCGGCCGATAACCGTGATCTCAACTATGCGAGCTATTTCAGCGAAGGAGAAGAGAAAATTTCTGTGATTGAAGATTATCATTCACACAATACCCACCGCCTGGATGTGGAAGGCACAAAAGAATTGTTGCTTAAGCTGCCGATGATCCGAAAAGATATTCTGGGGGAGGACATCAAACAATATCAAGACTAAGAAGGTCCACAGAGTAACACAGAGTTTTAACTCAGTGGAGCACTGTGAAATTCTAATATTTATGGAAATAAATCAAATTACTCACGAAATACTGGATTCAGCTTACAAAATTCATTCAAGACTTGGGCCTGGCCTATTGGAATCAGCCTATCAGGCATGTCTTGTTTATGAACTTCGAAAAAAGGGCTTCAAGGTTGAAATTGAAAAACCTTTGCCATTAATATACGAAGAAGTTAAACTCGAATGTGGATACCGAATTGATCTCTTAGTGGAGAATCAAGTCGTTGTTGAATTAAAAACTGTCGAAGCATTTACAGATGTTCACACAGCTCAGGTTTTGACCTACTTGAAATTATCGAATAACAAAGTCGGATTATTGATTAACTTCTATACTAAAAGCCTGAAAGACGGCATAAAAATACTTATGTGTTAAAACAATTTCACAGTGTATCACAGAGTAAAAAGATGTTTCACAGAGTTATTTTAAACAATTAATTTTAATGTCTTGCACTGTGCAACACTGTGTCAAACACTGTGTAACACTGTGACCCAAATTTGAAACAATGATTAGAATTGGAATAACCGGCCAAGCTGGCTTCGTAGGTACCCACCTATACAACACCCTCGGATTAAATCCCGATAAGTACGAGCGCATCCCTTTCGAAGATGAGTATTTCATCAATACCAAAAAGCTGGAAGAATTCGTTAAACAATGCGATGTCATCATCCACCTGGCAGCCATGAACCGGCATAACGATCCGGAGGTACTTTATCAAACCAATATCGGCCTGGTAAAACAATTGATAGCTGCCTGCGAAGCCACCAGGTCCACTCCGCACATCCTGTTTTCATCGAGCACCCAGGAAGAACGCGACAACCTGTATGGAAAATCAAAGAAAGAAGGCCGTCTGATTCTGGAACAATGGGCTGAAAAAAATAGCGCTAAATTCACCGGGTTTGTAATCCCTAATGTCTTTGGACCATTTGGAAATCCATACTACAATTCCGTTATAGCTACTTTTTGCCACCAATTGACTCACAATGAACAACCAAAAATTGATGTTGATGGTGAGATCAAATTGATTTATGTTGGAGAGTTGGTGGAGCATATGATTGAAAAAATAAAGCTACACAATGTCACACAGAGTAATACACAGATTAACACTGAGATAATAAATAATAAAAACAATATAAAAGAAACACTGTGTAACTCTGTGGAAAACACTGTGAAACACTGTGAAACTTTTTATGTACCACACACCTCAGAAATCAAGGTATCCTCCATACTTCAAAAACTGACCGAATACAAAGAAAATTATTTTGAAAAAGGGATACTCCCGAAGCTGGATAATCCTTTCGAACGAAACCTGTTTAATACTTTTTTAACTTATATCGACCATACCACCTTCTTTCCTTTTCAACTCAAACTGAATACCGATGAACGGGGCTCGTTTGTTGAAACAGTCAAACTAAACAGCGGAGGCCAGGTTTCATTCTCCACTACTGTTCCGGGAATAACACGCGGAAACCACTATCATACCCGGAAAGCTGAACGGTTTGCAGTCATCAAAGGCAAAGCACGGATTGATCTTCGGCGTATCGGAACAGATAAAGTCCTGTCGTTTGAGTTGGACGGAAAAAAACCTTCCTTCGTCGATATGCCTGTTTGGTACACTCACAACATTACCAATACGGGCGAAGAAGAACTTTATACCATTTTTTGGATCAACGAACATTTTGATGCCAATGATACGGACACCTATTTTGAAAAAGTGTAAGTTACACAGTGTTACACAGGGCAAAACACAGTGTAACACTGTTATAATATTTAAGAAGAATAAAATAAAACACTGTGAAACACTGTGTCAAACTTGGTGAAACACTGTGAAACAAAAAATTATATGAAAAAACTTAAAGTATTAACTGTTGTCGGCACACGCCCCGAGATCATACGTTTATCAGAAGTCATTAAAAGACTCGATGAAACAGCCAGTATTGAACACATACTCGTGCATACGGGTCAGAACTATGATTACGAATTAAACGAAGTGTTCTTCAAAGACCTCGGATTGCGTAAACCGGATTATTTTCTGAATGCAGCCGGAGTCAATGCCACCACCACCATCGGCCAGATCATTATCAACATCGACCCGGTACTCGAAAAAGAGCAACCCGATGCTTTTTTGGTATTGGGCGACACGAACAGTTGCCTGTGTGCGATACCAGCTAAAAAAAGACACATTCCAATTTTCCATATGGAAGCCGGTAACCGTTGTTTCGATCAGCGTGTTCCTGAAGAAACCAACCGTAAGATTGTCGACCATATCTCTGACATCAATCTAACCTATAGCGATATTGCCCGGGAATACCTGTTACGCGAGGGATTACCAGCCGACCGGATTATCAAAACAGGAAGCCCCATGTTTGAAGTGCTTCAGGCCAACATGAATCACATTGATGCCTCTGATGTTTTAAGCAAGCTATCCCTGAAAAAGGAGAAATACTTTGTGGCGTCAGCCCACAGGGAAGAAAACATCAACTCGGGTAACTTTGACAAATTAGTAGCGACACTGAACCTGGTTGCGGAAAAATACCTGATTCCAATCATTGTTTCAACCCACCCCCGTACCAGGAACAAAATCAACGAAAAGGGCATTCATTTTCATCCGCTCATCCAGTTGATGAAACCACTCGGTTTCCACGACTACAACCACCTGCAAAAAAATGCTTACGCAGTTTTATCCGATAGCGGAACTATTTCCGAAGAATCATCCATTATGAATTTTCCTGCCCTGAACATTCGTGATGCCCACGAACGACCAGAAGCGATGGAAGAAGCATCGGTAATGATGACCGGGCTAAACAAGGAACGGATTCTGCAGGGATTGGTATTCCTGGAGAATCAGAAACGGGGAACTCAGCGGACACTGCGCCCTGTTGCAGATTATTCGATGCCCAATGTATCAGACAAAATAGTGCGGATCATTTTAAGTTATACCGATTATGTAAATCGGGTTGTTTGGAATAAGTAAAATACAAGAGGTCTTCAAAAAATGTCATCCGTGTTCTATTTGGGTTAAAAATTTAGTACATTCGTGGAAAATATCCGGCGATGAAACGATTCATCGTCTTAATAACTGTTTTACTTTTTGTTCTCATTGTTAAAGCACAGGAGCAACCAATACCCTATACTCAGGCAGATCGTGACCGAATGGTCAGGTTAGAAACTAAAGTTGAATCACTGGACAAACGAATAGACGATATTCATCTACAAATAAATCGATTGGAAGATAAATTCGACAGTTACTTTATGTGGGGCTTTGGACTGGTATTAATGTCAATTTTTGGGTTGATCGGTTTTATTATTTACGACCGCAGAACGACTCTTGCACCTGTGGAGAATAAAACCGAAAGAATAATTAAGATCCTGAAAGAAGCTGCAGAAAAGGATCCCGTGCTACGTGAAGCCCTTAAGAAAACTGCACTTTGGTGATTTGATAAAAATATGAAAGACTTTTCTACGATTAAACAGATCACCTTATTGATCTGTTTTTCAATTACCTTCCCCCTGTTCGCGCAGGAAAAAAATGATTTCACCCCCGAATTTTGTGCAAGTCAGAGTACCCTGATCAGTTCGGGAAATGACCTCCCCTTCTGGATGGTTTCGAACAATAACGGTGTATTTACAATGCATAACAATACATACCTGTTGTTTCAGGCCGGATTAAAAAGAGAGTTGGAGCGCGACTCACTGAAAAAGTGGGGGTATACCTATGGCGGGAATATGGTTTATGGTCATGCGGGTACTTCAGACTTCCACCCGAACGAATACTGGCTCGGATTACGTTTTCGTACCTATATCCTCAAAATAGGGGCAGAGGCCGATCCTGTCATTTATGGCGGACTCTCCTCCACGAACGGGAATATGTTTCAATCGCGCAATGCCCGACCCGTTCCATCCCTCTCTTTTTCCTCCAACGGATATATCCCGTTCTATATCGCGAAAAAGTGGCTCACGTTCCGGTTTAAATACGAAGAAGGGCTACTGGAAGAGAACCGGGCTGTCACAAATGCCCATTTGCACCATAAAAACCTTTATGCAAAAGCATCGCTCTCTCCCTCTGCATCAATCTCTTTCGGGGTCGAGCATTATGTTTTTTGGGGTGGATATTCTACCACTCGGGGACAACAACCCGGCTGGAACAATTATTTCAGGTATATACTTGGATTGAAAGGGGGCGGCACCGCAACGGTAAGCGATCAGATCAATGTCGCTGGGAACCAGTTGGGCAGTTACAACCTGGAGGTTAAAAAAAACTGGCAAACCATCGCTGCCTCCTTTTACTGGAACCACCCGTTCGAAGACAAGTCGGGAATGGAGCTGGTCAATCTTCGCGACGGACTGTGGGGCATCCATTTATCGAAAAACAAAAGAGAGTCCCTGATCTCCGATTTCGTTTATGAATATATGTATACGCTCAACCAGAGCGGGTCGTTTCATATGCGCCCTGCGCCAACGCCCACCGATCCTGACAGAAAAACCGGTCGCGGAATGGACACTTATTTTACACATGGCCTTTACACATCCGGATACACCCATTATCAACACATGATGGGTACACCCCTCTTCGTCCCTGATATTAATGCCGACGGGATATCAACGGGGTTCACGAGTACACGTATGTGGATGCATCATGTGGGCATTAGCGGTTGGTTGGGCGGCGGCTTCTCCTGGAAATCGATGGTGACCTGGTCGCGGAATTTCGGAAATTATTCAAATATGTATCTAAAACCGCTCGATGAGTTATCAGCCATCGCAGAGTGCACCTTTAAACCGGCAAGACTTCCATTCGATGTAAAGACAGGGATTGCCGGTGATTATGGCGACCGCTTTGAGCACCGTGTTGGTGGTTACCTGGGTTTCGGGATTAAGTTTTGATCGTCATCCAACGCCCTGGGATGGAAAATCTCCGGAGCAGGCGGGGGCGGGTACCTTGTTCTGGTCTCCGATCACCCTATTAAAAATGCGATACAGATAAAAATAAGAAGGTAACCTTGTGTTGGAATGAGTTAAGAGCCTATACTTAAGGCTGTAAGAAATGAATGGCGTTTATTTTGCTTACTTTGCAGTTATAATGGTCTTTTGAGATTCCCAAATTCTTACATAATTACAACAATTCGTTCAATTATTTTTTTGTAGTTTTGCAGCAATGAAAACTTTAGATGCCAAAGTTCAGTCTTTGGATAGCGGAATAGATATCATTCATTTACCTATAAACCGGTTGGAAGATAAATCCGACAGTTATTTTATGCGGGGTTTTGTATTGGTTTTAATGTCGGTTTTTGGGTTGATCAGTTTTATCATTTACGACAGCCGCACTACGCTCGCACCCGTTGAGAATAAAACCGGGAGAATCATAAAAGCTTTGAAAGAAGCCGCCGAAAAAGATCCGGCACTCAGGGAAACGCTAAAAAAATATTTCAATAAATAAATGATTTCTCTTCTATTTTCCATCCGTCAGTGGCTTCGAATCACGCTTAGCTTGATTTACCTGGGTGGCATTGCCTTTTTGTCTCTTATGCCGCCTGATGGCTTACCCGATATTCCGTTATTCCCTGGAGCCGATAAAATTGTCCATACCTTTTTATACCTGGGCCTTACATGGTTAGCCTGCTGGTCAATGCATGCGGAGATCAGGCACATCTGGTATTACCTGATCATTCTCTTTTCGATTGGCTGGGGAATATCTATGGAGCTCTTTCAATTACTGATGCACATGGGGCGCTCGTTCGAATACTATGATATTGCCGTCAATTCAATCGGTACGTTGATGGGCGCACTTATCTATCTCCTTATGGCGCAGCAAAACAGAAAATGTGAGGGGGAGAAGGTGAGTGGGGGAGAAAATGAGAAGGGGAGAAAGTGAGAAGATGAGAGGGTGAGACGGTGAGACGGTGAAGGGGAGAAAGGGCGATGGGGCGATGGGGCGTCAATGTGGTAATTTGCAAATTTACCGCAGTACAGCAAATAGCCAGTTGCTTGTTGCCAGGAGCAGATAATTAGGATCAAATATTTATACAAATCTTTATACCGACAATTCGAATAATATAAAAATGCGACTATGAAAGGAATTATTCTTGCCGGAGGTTCCGGCACACGGTTGTACCCGATTACGAAAGGGGTGTCCAAACAGTTGTTGCCAGTGTACGATAAGCCGATGGTTTACTACCCTTTGTCAACATTAATGCTTGCAGGAATTAATGATATCCTGCTGATCTCCACTCCCGAAGATATCGGCATGTATGAGCGGTTGTTAGGAAATGGCAAGGATTGGGGAATCAGCATCACTTACAAAATACAGCCATCACCTGATGGACTTGCACAGGCTTTTATTCTCGGAGAATCGTTTATCGGATCAGACGATGTTTGCCTGGTTTTGGGTGACAATATCTTTTATGGCTATGCTTTTACGCGAATTCTTTACGATTCGGTTAAAATAGTTACCAACGAGAAAAAAGCGGTTATATTCGGCTATGTTGTATCTGATCCTCAACGGTATGGTGTTGCAGAGATCGACACCGAGGGAAATGTCCTTTCGATCGAAGAAAAACCTGTTACTCCGAAATCGAACTATGCAGTTGTCGGGCTTTACTTCTATCCTAACTCGGTAATCGAAATTGCGAAAAACATCAAACCTTCACCTCGTGGAGAACTGGAAATAACTACTGTAAACCAGGAATATATGAACAGGAAACAGTTGAGAATGGAAACTATGGGCCGTGGATTTGCATGGCTTGATACCGGAACTCACACTTCGCTGATCCAGGCTTCGAACTTTATTGAAACAATTGAAACACGCCAGGGACTAAAAGTTGCCTGCCCCGAGGAGATTGCCTTTCATAACAAATGGATAACAAGAGCTCAGTTACTTGTCCTTGCACAACCCATGTCGAAGAACCAATACGGTCAGTACCTGATCCGGTTAGCCGCAGAGTGATTAAAAAAAAACAACAAAAACAAATGAATAGACGTGAAAGTTATTGCTACCCAAATTCCTGAAGTTTTGATTTTTGAGCCCGATGTATTCGGCGATCACCGCGGATATTTCTTCGAATCGTTTCGCCAGGATATTTTTGAAACGTATGTAGGAAAGATTCCGTTTGTACAGGACAATCAGTCTAAATCGGGATTCGGAGTTTTGCGTGGTCTCCATTTTCAGAAACCACCGTTCACACAGGCAAAACTCGTGCAATGCCTGCAGGGAGAGGTGTTGGACATTGCCGTTGACATCCGGATTGGCTCACCTACTTACGGGCATCATGTGCCTGTCCATCTTTCGGAAGCGAACCATCGCCAGCTTTACATCCCCCGGGGCTTTGCACATGGATTTGTAGTGCTTAGCGAAACAGCCGTATTTTCGTACAAATGCGACAATTACTATAACCCGGGTGCCGATGGTGGTCTCGCATGGAATGATCCGGAAATTAACATTGACTGGATGCTTCAACCTGGTGAGATTAAACTCTCCGAGAAAGATAAAAAACAGCCTTTACTGCCACAAATTACTTATTTTGATTATATAAATTTCAGATGAAATATTCGTATTTTTATCGCAGACTATAAACTAAAATAAAAAAGCATGAAATTCCAGATTAAGCTATTAACCATTACCTTATTACTTTTATTTTTCCTGGGTTGTAAAAAAGGGAGTACCGGTCCGGATCCAATAATTCCTGACACCATAAAACCAACTATTACGATCACAAAACCAACTGCAGCACAGGCGTTCAATGCCGGAACAACTATTCCTTTTGAGGCATCTTTCAGCGACAACGTTAAACTTCAAAATTACGAGGTTGCGATAAGTAAAACCCCTGCTGGTGGATTTATCTTGAAAAATGTACCGACATCTCTTCCCTTTAGTTATACAAAATCTTTGACAAACTTTAATACGGGGGTCAAACAACAAAATATTATATTAAGTGATATCGCGATTCCGGCAAATAATACCACCACCATTACAACCCCAGGCAATTACAATCTAAAAGTCACCTGTTTTGACGGATCAGGCAACAAGACTGAAACCATCCTGGTAATCAGTATTAACTAAAATTTATAGGACAATCCTGCGGGTGAATAGCAGGCAAACACGAGGATATTTTATACTGTTTTTCAATAACCGGTTAACAGCCGGTTATTTTTTTGTAGCAAGTGATTTTATAGGCCATCTCTCCCACTTGAAGTTTTTTCTGTAAATTTGCAACTTTCAAATAAATCTGTTTATGACTGGTTCAGCTCATTCGTTTAAAAAATACATCCTAATATTCTGGAGCATCTTCGCATTTGGTATTTTGATGGTTATCCTCCTCTTTACCCTGGTTGCCAATGGCAAGCTGGGTTTTATGCCCACGTTGACTGAGCTTGAGAACATTGAATCATCGCTGGCCTCTGAGGTTTATTCAAGCGACGGCTTGGTAATGCGCAAATTTTTCTATAAGGAGAACCGAACATATGTTACCTACGAGCAAATCAGTCAAAATGTCATCACAGCGCTTGTTGCAACTGAAGATGAGCGTTTCTACAATCATTCCGGGATTGACATTAAAGGCTTATTCAGGGTTGCAAAGGGGGTTATTACAGGTAATGAGAGTTCAGGTGGAGGAAGTACGATCAGCCAGCAATTGGCTAAAATGTTATTTCCCCGCGAGGAGATGGACAGTAAAATGGACCTGGCATTCCGGAAATTCAGGGAGTGGGTTATCGCGGTAAAGCTCGAACGCAATTTCACGAAAGAAGAGATACTGACCATGTATCTCAACAAGTTCGATTTTTTAAACCTCGCTGTCGGAATAAAATCGGCGTCTCAGATCTATTTTGGGATCACACCTGCTCAATTAACAATTGATCAGGCCGCTATGCTGATCGGAATGGCGAAAAATCCCTCGCTTTACAATCCCCTTCGGCGCGCTGAACTGGTGAAACAACGCAGAAATGTTGTGCTCGCACAGGTTCGAAAATACGGAGCGATCTCAAAAGCGGAGTACGATGAATTAAAAGTGAAAGCTTTAAACCTGAATTATCATAAAGAGGACTTTAAATCGAGTCCCGGAACCTATTTCACCGAATACCTGCGGACGATCTTAATGGCCCAAAAGCCCGATCGCGGGAAATATGCCGGGTGGCAGAACCAACAATTTTACGAAGATTCACTCGAATGGGAAACGAATCCCTTGTACGGATGGTGTCACAAGAATCCAAAACAAGACGGTACCCCTTATAATATCCATTCAGATGGATTGAAGATCTATTCAACCATCGATA
>JBBQMW010000092.1:0-14811 GCA_038329265.1 Bacteroidales bacterium
TATCCCTTCGGACTCAGCGTTATCACCGGAATAATCATTTCTTCGAGCGAAATACCGCCATGCTGAAACGTATTGCGGTAATATTGCGCGTAATAATTGTAGTTATTCGGATAGGCAAAAAAGTCGGTATTGGTGGCAAAAATATACGATGTACTCACGTTTCGTGAAGGCAGATAAATGGATGTTGGATTTTTAATGTCGTAAATCGACTTCGATTTGTACCCCAGATTACGGCCCAGTTTATACCTAAGGTTGGTGTTCGTTTCACGGTCGCCAATTACTTTCAGGGCATTATCCACGCGAATGCTACCATGATCGGTAGTCAATACAACCTTCACCTTATTTTCGGCCAGCAACTTCAGTAAATCGAGCAGCAGTGAGTGATTAAACCAGCTTAATGTCAGTGACCGATAAGCTGATTCGTCGCTTGCCAGTTCTTTAATCATGTCCATTTCGGTGCGTGCATGTGAAATCATATCCACAAAATTGAACACCATGACCGACAAATCGCTCTGGAGAATACTCCCCAAATAATCGCTGATTCGTTTATCGCCTTTTACATTGGTAATTTTCTCGAAGAAGAGTTTGTAATTCTTGCCATGTCGCGCTAATTGTTTTAATAGCAAATCTTTTTCGAACCGGTTTTTGTGGCCTTCGTTGTCGTCATCATCCCAAAAATCCGGATATAAACGTTCAATTTCTGAAGGCATTAATCCGGCAAACATGGCATTACGGGCATACATGGTAGCCGTTGGCAAAATACTGCAATACAAATCTTCCTCCTCAATGTGGTAATAGTTGTTCAGAACTGAAGCCAATACCCGATACTGATCGTACCTTAAATTGTCAATCACCAAAACGAATACTTTATTGCCACTATCAACTTGCGGAAAGATCTTCTTTTTGAAAATATCGGGCGACAGCAGCGGACGATCGTCGGAATCTGCACCAAACCACGATTGATATGTAGTGCGAATGTATCGCGCAAATGAATTGTTTGCTTCCGATTTCTGCATTTTCAGCACCTCATCCATGGCCGAATCTTCCGAGGTGCTTAACTCAAGCTCCCAGAAAACCAGTTTCTTATAAACTTCGACCCATTCCGGAAAAGAAAGCTTATCGCTGATTTGCATGCCAATTTTTCCGAACTCGCTTTGATAGGCAGAATTTGTTCGCTGGGTAACTAACCGACGATGATCCACATTCCGTTTAATGGTAAGCAGAATCTGATTCGGATTCACCGGTTTAATCAGATAATCGGCCATTTTTGAGCCGATTGCTTCGTCCATAATATCTTCTTCTTCGCTCTTGGTAATCATCACCACAGGTACATTCGGATCGATGGCTTTAATCTCATTCAGAGTTTGCAAGCCGCTTAATCCAGGCATATTTTCATCCAGAAAGATGATGTCGAAGAAATCTTTCCGAACCAGCTCAATGGCATCCGTTCCATTATTTGCAGTTACAACTTCAAATCCCTTTTCCTGAAGGAAAATAATATGAGCGCGTAAAAGATCGATTTCATCATCGGTCCAGAGTATTTTAGTTTTCTTCATCGTGCTGAATTTTTCGGAATTAACTTATCTAATGTAGTAAACAAGCTAAAAAGAAATAAAGTATGGACTTAACAAAATTTAACGGTGACGAAAAAAAGTCATTGGTCATTTGAATTCAGAAAAAGGGAAAAGTAAAACAATAACTTGCTGTTTGAATTCACTTTCCTTATTTCTTTTTTCTCATTTTTTCAAATGACCAATGACTCTTTCCTATTTATTTTTTCAGGTAAAACTGTTTATAGAATTCCATGTAGGTCAAAATATTCTTGTCTTTTTTGAAAACCGGTTCATTTTTAGGAGTGATAATAAAATTGCGGTAGTTGGCATTTTGTATCGGACCATAAACCAGCTGATCGTTCACAATTGCACGCAGATAGAGCAATCCGGCTTCCACATTGGCAAGGCCTTCAACTTTTACCAATATCCTAAAATCATCGAGCATTGCTGACGACAACACGAGCGATTGTTGCGAATAGTTCTTCTCATTAAACGTCCGGATGGCATCCAAAAGCTTGTCCACATTCACTTCTTCCTTCGGAATAATCAGGAAATAAGATTGAGAACCGTCAATCGCCGAATTGTAAGGACCTTTGTAGGCAGCTTCTCCTGAATTCTGGATACTGGCCAGAGCACTAATATAATTGGTATTGAAGAAGCTTTGGTAGTCTGAAATCCGTTTAGTTTCAGTCAACTTCTTAAGATTGGCGTCAGTAATAATGAAATTACGATAGCTCAGGGTATCGAGGCTCCGGAAAAGTTTCCGGTTGGTAACCGATTTGGTAAAGTAACCGATGGCTTCGTTTTTGGTTTTAAATGAACTGACAATCATCAACTGGTAATCGGCAACCTGGCTTTGACGAATGTTCAGGTTTGATGCACGGTACTGATCGCGGTTGTGCGCGTTAAAAGCTGCGATCACCGCTTTCAGATTGGCACCGACTGCATTCACGGCAATCACAAAATTTTGTTGCCCTGTCTCGTCGGTCGTATACAAATCGGTACCTGAACTAACCGGATTGATGGCTACAAATGATCCCTTTTCCTTGAGAAAATCTTCCTCCTGCTGTGCTTTTGCCAGCAATTCTTCAGGTTCAGGAAGTAATTCGTCGGAGAAATCGCCGGAAATAAATTGACTGTAGTTTTTCACAAAAAACCGCAAATATTCAGCATAATCCTTGTCGGTGGTTATTTCCCTGAAATTAGTAGACGAAACAACGAAATTCAAATATTTTACATTTTTGAGCGATTCGAAAACTACCCTTCGCTTAATAATCGATCTGAAATAGATCAGCGCCTGTTCCTTGTTGTTGAGCGAACGCACCAGCAATAACGAACTGTTATTATTCAGATTTTGAGTTTCAACATCAAAATCAACTTTTGTATAATGATCAATGTTGTAATTTGCCAAATCAAATTTAAGGCGGTTAAGATCCAGCTCTGCTGATTTCGGATACGCAATCACAAAATAATGAAGTAAATCTTCTTCGAAAGAGAATTTACCCTCAAACTCATCCACCCCTTTTCCTTTTCCGGGCATCAACTCGCTATTTTGAATAATATCATTCAGATAGCCCGATGCAACCATCTTCTGATAATCGACCAAAGTGCTATCCTGAATAAGTTTCAGAATCTCCTTTGCCAAAGCTTTCGGTTCGGCCTTCGGATATGTTGAAATGTAACCGCTAAGCAATTTGCCAAAATTTTCGCGACTCATAACAGAGCCGTCTCCAACAACTTTGAAGAATTTAAGTTTCGGTATAAGCAGGCTGTCGGGCTTCATCAAAATAATCTGATCGACAGTTTTTCCTGATTGTGTATATTTTCCGCTTTTAAAGTCGTTGAAAGCCTGCTGATAAAGCCGGTTCACACTATCTGATTTTGCTTCGAGTTCAATAAAATAATTTGGGTTCAGTAAATATTTGGCATATTTCGACTCCGGATATGTATTTGTAATCAGGCTTTTATAGTATTCAGCCTTAACCGGATCGTTCTGCTTGCTATACAAATCATACAATTCGAACCAGGCTGACAATGTATAAATATTCTCGGGATACCGCTTGTCGAGACCTTCAAATGACTCAATGGCACGCGGATAATCAGTGAAATCGGTTTTAAAGATTCGTCCGGCATTAAAAAGGCCATTCTTAATTTTATTGTGCGAAATCAACATCAGCGAATCGTTTATTGGCAAATCCTGGATATAAAATTCGCGGCTTTTGGGATCTTTTACCTTTTTAACTTGCACCTGTTCGGTCAGGAGCGAATCTTCCTGCAATTCTCCTTCACCTTCAGCATTCGCGCTTTTATCCGTTCTTCGCCAGTTATCTTCCAACTTGCGTTTCCCCCAAAGCCTTTCAAATTCAACCTTTCCATAAGCCACAGTTGTTGGATTGTAAAAATACCAGCCTGCACCTTCCTGTTTTTGACTCAACCCAAAACGGCTTTCATTTTGCCTGAAATAATTCCGGTTCATCATCTCATCCGATTCAGCCAGTTTATCTTTTTCTTCCTTATCAATGGACTGTTTAATCCACAGATCAATCAACGAATTTCGCGAAGCTTCGTCCATTTGTGCAATGCGTTGCAGACTGTCTTCACGCTCAACAGCATAAATATTGTCCGTTAATCGGGTTAAACTTTTGTGCCGCTCCGAAATCTGCTGATAATTCGGGTATTTATTGTCGATAACCACCATCGCACTATCGTAATAACTCTGAGATTTTTTATACTCAAGCTCATCGAAATAAATCTGGGCCAGTGTTAAACACGAAAGAGCCCGCTGGTAAAGGTTCTCGGAACTTAACGAAGCTGATTGGGTATATTCATCCTTGGCACGCGTTAGATCGCCAGACTTCATCGAAATGCTACCCATAGCGAAATAAATCTGGTCGCGAAACTCAAGATTTTTTTTATCGCGAAGCATTTTACGAAGTTCTTTTCTCAGTTCTTCCGCATCACCTGTACCGGTAAAAGTACCGGCAGCACTGATGTGGGCATTGAATGCCATGATATATGGTGGGTTCATTCTACCAATTTCCCTGAAAGTCTGCGAAGCTTTTTCCGGATTTCCGGTTTCCAGGTACCATTGTGCCAGCGCATATTTATAACGCAGTTTATCCTGTTTTTTATCACTCTGTTTTACCGCGATCGAAAGAAAAGGAATTCCTTCGGTATACGACATTTGCCGGGCATAGTAATCGGCTGTTACAGCGGCTAGTTCTCCTTCGAGTTTACGCGGAAAATCTTCATCCATCTGCATCTGTTGAATGATTTCGAAAGCCTCAACATATCTTTCTGTTTCAGTATAACATCTTACCAACCAGACGTATGCCGTATAGCGCGATGGATCTTTTTCGTACTTCCGAACCACATACGAGAAATTTTCGATGGCCGAGGAAAAGCTACGCTTATAAAAATAGGCTTTTCCCATAAGTACATAAGCATCGTCTACCCAATTGTTAAATTCTTCGCGGCTGGCAAGCTTCACATACCTGTCGCTCCGGTTTTTCCGGCGTTTGGGTTTTTTGGTGATCGAATGTGACTGGATGAGTTTTGATCCCTTCAGAATGGTGTTATCCATGTCGGAAATGGCGGCACTGGCTGTTGATGGGTTGCTTGATTTATACAGTGGCAGAACTTTCGAAAAGTCGTCTTCGTAGGAATTGTTGATCTTTTCAGCTCCAATCCGAAGGCTTTCTTTTCCGTTGAAATACACATTGTAATGGGCTGTCACATTGTTGTATGTACGCGACAAAGTGGTATTCTTCTCTGTCGAACATCCTGACAGAAAAAACAATACCGAAATGAATAAAATACGATATAAAAAATGTCTACCCAATATCTGAATTTTGTTGCCTCTAGGATAAACTGCCAATTCGGGATTATATTGTATGATAATCCCCTAAAAGTACAGGTTTCCGAAATAAAACTGTCGCGTTTTAAACGCGCACAATATTACGAACTTTCATAGAAATACCGAAAGAAAGACTTAAATTGTAAAACTTAAACATGTCAATTCCCGGTATCTATGTTAATTCAAAAAATTCGCTCAATTTTTCATCCTGAACAATTTCAGGGGTGGAACCGTAATCGCAACTATTTTGAAGGTTGGTATTTCAAGATTGTTAATGAAGATGAAACAAAAGCCTTTGCCATAATTCCGGGAATTGCTATTGATAACAGCGGAAAACGACAGGCTTTCGTTCAGGTTCTCGATGGGAAAAAGCGCACCGCAAACTATCATAAATTTGAGTATTCCTCCTTTATTTCGGCAACCGACCAGTTTGAAGTGACGATTAAGGACAATTATTTCTCCGGGAACCGAATGAATATAAACTTGCCGGATCTCTCCGGACAATTGCAGTTTACAGGAAATATTCCATGGCCAAACCCGTGGTATTCGCCCGGAATTATGGGACCCTATTCGTTTCTCCCACTGATGGAATGTTACCACGGAATTGTTAGTATGGATCATTCGGTTAGTGGGTCGCTTGTTTCAGGGGGCGAAATCCTGAATTTTGACAAAGGCCGCGGATACATCGAAAAAGACTGGGGACAATCGTTCCCAAGTGCTTATCTGTGGCTGCAAACCAACCATTTCAGCCAACCCGGAATTTCAGTAAAAACTTCAGTTGCAAAAATTCCGTATCTGGGTTATTCGTTTGTTGGTTTTATTACAGGAATTTGGCTTGGCGACCGACTGATCCAATTTACTACATATAACCAGAGCACTTTGCGGAAGTTGGTTATTGATAGCGAAAAGGTTGAGTTGGTGATGCAAAACAAAAATTACGTTCTTGAAATCAGAACCCGGCGCGAAACCTCAACGGCTTTGGCATCGCCCATTTTGGGTTTGATGGATGGCCGGATTGAAGAAAGCATGAATGCCCGGATTGAGGTAAATCTGACCGACCGGAAGACCGGAAAAACAATTCTGAATGATGTCGGACGCAATGCAGGGTTGGAAGTTGCCGGCAAAATCGAAGAAATTATGATAGCACCCTGAACAAGTGTGAATTATACAACTTTTTTCAAAAGTAATGTAACTTTACAAATCTTGTAACTCTCTATCTTTATGCAATCAAAATCACAAATGGTCATAAAAACCAAATCGTATAAATTCGGAATAGCACTCAGCGGAGGAGGGGCTCGTGGAATTGTTCATCTGGGAGTATTGGAAGCACTTCATAAATATGGCATCCGTCCCGAAATCATATCAGGAGCCAGTGCAGGAGCTTTGGTGGGAGTATTTTATGCATCAGGAATGGAACCTTTGCAGATTCTGGAGTTGGTGAAATCGAATAAAATGGTAAAGATGTTCAAATGGCAAATGCCGTCGAATGGATTGATTGATATCCGGAAAATCATATCTCTCCTGGAAAAGAATATCGACAAAGATGACTTTTCGGCACTTAAAAAACCATTTTACTGTTCGGTCGTAAACCTCAACAGTGGACATTCAGAAATTAAAAGTGAAGGAAAGCTTTTTCAATGGGTTTTAGCATCGGCTTCGATTCCGATCATTTTTGAGCCGCAGATCATTGATGGAAATTCATACGTTGATGGTGGTTTGCTTAATAATCTTCCGGTGGACTGCATTCGCGATCAATGCGACGTCCTGATTGGAGTAAATGTGAACCATAACGGGTACGAAGATCAGATTTCAGGAATAAAAGCAGTGGCTGAACGAACATTTCGTTTGGCAATGAGCCAAAACGTGAGGGCCAGTTTAACCAAATGTGACTTTATTATTGATCCTCCTGAAACCAGAAAATACAACACGTTCGACTTTAAAAAAGCCGATGAAATTTTTCAGGTCGGGTTTAAGGAAACAGAAAAACTAATCCTCGAAATGTTTGATTCGATTGATTTAAAACAGCTTATCAATGAAAAAACGAACCGAACAATAACGAATGGTTAATACCTGATTCTAATTGGAGTCAAAATAACATTTATGAAGTAAAAAGCTGGTTATCTTTGTAAACCAACCAACACCAAACATTTTCAAAATACTAAATGTGTGCTATATTCAGAAAATTTTTTAATTATCTAAAATTCAATTCAATGAAAAAGTTAATTTTTATTTTATCAGTAGTAGTGTTGGCTTCATGCGGTCAGCACAAAAAAGAAATTGCACGTATGCAATTTAAACAAGACAGTATTGCCGCCTTAGGCGTTCAAAAAGACAATTCGCTGCTTGAGTTTATTGGTGCCATGAATGAAATACAGGCCAATTTGGATTCAGTTAAAACTATCCAGAAGTTAGTCTCAGTTCAAACTGCTCCCGGCACTGAATTGAAAGCTGACGCTAAAAAACGAATCACCGAAGACATCAGGCAAATCAACGAACTGCTTGAAAAAAACAAAGAGTTAATGAGATCGTTGCAGGGGAAACTGAACAGTTCGAATGTGAAGATTAAGGAACTCCAAACAATGATTGAAATGCAGACCAAGCAAATGGCAGAAAAAGATACCGAATTGGCCCGTTTAAACTCTGAATTGGAAAATCTTAATGTCAATGTGAAAGGTTTGAACCTGAAGATTGAAACCATTACTGCGGAAAGCGAAGCTACAATCAAATCTAAAAATGCGAACATTGAGGCGCAAACGGTTGCCATTAACACTGCATTTTATGCTTTTGGAACGAAAAAAGAACTGGACGAAAAGAATGTCATTGAAAAAGAAGGCGGCGTTTTAGGAATGGGCAAATCCCTAAAAATGAAGAAGGATTTTAACCGTGACTATTTCATGAAAATCGATATCCGCGAGTTTACTTCTTTACCTTTAAATACCAAGAAAGCTAAATTGGTTTCTTTCCATCCTGAAGGATCATACCACTTTACGTTAACCGACAAAAAAACAGTTGAAAACCTGATCATCGACAAACCGGAAGATTTCTGGAAAGCATCGAAATACCTTTTGATTGTGGTTGAATAACAACTGGGAAAGAGGAAAAAGAAAAGAGAAAATAGGAAAGAGGCTTCGGTAACGGAGCCTCTTTTGTGTTTTGGAAAAAGTCAATAGTCATTGGAAAATTGTCTGCATGACTTTATAAATGACTAATGACTCTTTCCTCTTTTCTATCTGTTAAACTCCAGCCTTTTCCCAATTTTACCGGGAATTACGGCTCCATTGGCATATACCAAATCTCCATTCACAAAGGTGTGAGTCACTTTATTGGAGAATTCAATGCCATCGAAAGGAGACCAGCCACATTTGTACAGGATATTTTCGTGAGAAACTGTCCACGATTGAGCTGGATCGACCAGAACCAAATCGGCATAATATCCTTCGCGAATGTATCCTCGGCGGTCGATGCGGAATAAATCGGCTGGTGCATGGCTCATTTTTTCAATCACTTTTTCAATGGATATCATTCCTTTCCGACTCATCTCGAGCATGGCCGTGAGCGAATGTTGTACAAGCGGTCCGCCCGAAGGAGCTTTAAAATACGAATGATCTTTTTCGAGCAGCGTATGTGGTGCATGGTCGGTAGCCACCACATCAATCCGATCGGTCAGTAAAGCTTCCCAAAGCGCAGCCTTGTCGGCAGCCGATTTAATGGCAGGATTCCATTTGATCAGGTTTCCGTAAGTAATATAATCGTGTTCGTCGAACCACAAATGGTGAACGCAAACTTCAGCAGTAATATGCTTTTGAGCAACCGGCCCTGAACTAAACAACTTCATTTCATCAGCCGTGGAAATGTGTAGAACATGCAGCCGGGTTCCGAATTTCGTGGCCAGTTCAACTGCTTTCGACGATGATTTGAAACAGGCTTCGGCACTCCTGATTTTCGGATGAGCCGAGAGGGGAACAAATTCGCCATATTTTTCGCGATAAATGGCCGTGTTTCGGATAATAGTTGGTTCATCCTCGCAATGTGTAGCCACCAGCAATTTCGTATTCCTGAATATTTCTGAAAGTACGTCTTCGTTATCGACAAGCATATTTCCGGTGGATGAACCCATGAAAATTTTAATGCCGCAGACCTTTGAACCATCGGTTTTCAATACTTCTTCCAGATTGTCGTTGGTAGTCCCCATATAAAACGAGTAGTTCGCCGCCGAGACTTCCGCTGCACGCTGGTATTTTTGTTCGAGTAATTCCTGAGTTACTGCCTGAGGATTGGTATTGGGCATTTCCATGTACGAAGTCACTCCTCCCGCCACTGCTGCCCTCGATTCGGTAGCAATCTCTCCTTTGTGGGTCAGTCCCGGCTCACGAAAATGCACCTGATCGTCGATGGCACCCGGAACCAGATATTTATTGGCAGCATCAATTAAGGTTGCTCCGTAAGTCGTTTCGTCAGGTATCACATCTCCGGTAAAAATCCGGGTAATGAACTCACCGTCAATCAGAACGGCTCCTTTAAAAATTCGTCCTTCGTTAACGATTTGGGCATTTTTAATAAGTGTCTTCATAGATGGATTTTTTTTCAATCACAATTCAAACAAATTTACTCAATATATAAACAAAAAGACCGCGATTGCGGTCTTAAAATATGCAAATTTATTTTTGTAGACACTGAATAGGAAATAGCCAATAGCAACTCAGTTCAGGAAAAGCTGATCTGAAAAAGAAAACTAACTAAATAGTGGAAAGACTAATGAATCTTTTCCATTTTAATGCGAGTCGATCTTTGCGCCAAAAGCCAAATCGCCGGCATCGCCCAATCCTGGGACAATGTACGACATCGGGGTCATTTCCGGGTCAACAGCTCCAATCCAGAGGGTAACATTTTCAGCGGTAATATTTTTAATTACATGTTCCATACCCTGATTGCTGGCAATAACAGCCACCAGATGAACATGTTTCGGGCTTCCTTTCTGGAGTAAAGCATGATAACCAATTTCCATGGATGCGCCTGAAGCCAGCATCGGATCTGAAAGAATCAGGTCCTTTCCGTCGAGCGAAGGGGAGGCCAGGTATTCGAATTCGATGTGAAATTCACCGGTTTCGTCGTATTTCCGATAGGCGGAAATAAACGCGTTTTCGGCACGGTCAAAAACATTTAGAATTCCTTGCTGAATGGGCAATCCGGCGCGTAAAATAGTAGCCAAAACCGGGTGCTGTACCAAGGTGGAAACTTGTGCAATTCCAAGTGGAGTTTTAATGTCAGTAGTTTTATAGTCCATCACCTTACTGATTTCGTAGGCAAAAATTTCGCCTAAACGCTGCAGATTTCTCCGGAAGCGCATCGGATCTTTCTGAATGACTTCGCAACGGATTTCTGAAATGAACTGATTGAAAACGGAATTCGACTCTCCGAGTATATTTACCTTCATGATTGAAAAAGTTTCGGCGAAAGTAATTAAAATTCGCAAACCAAAAGAATGTTATTTTCTATTCAAATCAGCCCTTCATCGGCGAAACTAAAGTAAGCATCATTCGCAATAATAAGGTGATCGAGCACCGGAATATCCATATGTTTTCCGGCTTCTTTGATTTTTTTCGTAATATCCTTATCTGCTTCGCTGGGAATCAGGTTGCCCGAAGGATGATTATGGCATAAAATAATGGAACAGGCCAATTTGTCGAGTGCCATTTTCAGGATGATGCGCACATCAATGACTGTGCCGGAGATTCCTCCCTGACTGACCATCATTTTGTCGATGACCAGGTTGTTGCGGTTGAGCAGCAGCACCCAAAATTCTTCGTGCGAAATGTCGCTCAGCAAGGGTTTGAAAATGGCGGCACAATCGGCGCTGGTCACTACTTTGGGTTTTTCATCGGGCTCCGATTCTTTTCTCCTTCGGCCCAACTCCATTGCCGCAGCTATTGTAATGGCTTTTGCGGGTCCGATTCCTTTGAATTTCTGAAGATCGTTGATGGTTTTCTTGCCCAGTTCGTTGAGGTTGTTGTTCACCGATGCCATAATCCGCCTCGCAACTTCAACAGCCGATTCGTCGAGGTTTCCGCTACCAATCAGAATTGCAATCAGTTCGGCTTCCGATAAAGCGCGAATTCCTTTGACCAGCATTTTTTCACGAGGACGGTCTTCAACGGCCCATTCCTTGATACTTAGTTTCTTGTACATTTTCGGTAAGTTTGGTCTAACTAAGTTATGAAAAGAGAGTGGATTGACCACCATCTAATTTTTCCTGATGACGAATGAGTTTTTCTATTTTTTTATGGGCTCAAAAACCAATTCAAAATGTTTTTCTGAAGGCATTACCCGGTATTTATTGAGTACTGAAATGGCGGTACAACCTACACCGCTCAATTCATAATCCAAGTTAAAGGTAATTCCGTCAAAAGGTTTGACTTGGAATGGATACCATGCCCGTGATAAATTATCAGATTCTACATTCAATGCACTGAAATTAAAAAGATCTTTCGCTGAAATTTTAAATCCAACACCTTGCGGGTTTTGCACTTTAGCCCAGCGAACATCGGTTTTGTTGCTGTTTTCCTGAGGTATTAAATAGGGCACATACTGATCGGCAACCGATCCTGAATATTCACCGATTTTAGCACCCGTTTTGCGGTCGGGATAGGTTTCGTAAGGTCCGCGGCCATACCATTTAATCTCATCAAACGACTGATTCAGTACCATTTGTATTCCAACCCGTGGCAACCATTCCGGCATTTTTCCGCAAGGAGTCACCGTATGATTGAGTGTCATTTTTCCTGAACCGGAGATGGCGAATTCGAAGCGGTTTTCGAACGAAGTTATACCTGCCGTATTTGAGGTGTGACTTTCAATCACCAACCGTATTTCTTTCGAAGTTTTGGTGTGGTTGATGCGATCGGCTTTGGTTATCATTTGATCGAGTCCGTGGGCAAACCATGCATTTGATTGTCCAGATCCCATCCCCGGAGTTCGGGTTAAGCCTGATTGCCAGTTCGTCCATTGATCGATATCGTTGGCAAGCGGGGCACGCCATAGGTTCAGCTTTAAATCTTCTTTCAACAATTCGGCATTATCAAAAATGATGGAAATCAGGTTACCTGTTTCCTTGCTGAAACTGTAGCTGAAATTGGTTCCTTTAACCTGAATCGATGCTTCGTTTTCAGTAATCTCAGGAGCAGGTAAATTGGAAACTATTTCTTCCGCGTTGGCTGATTTTACTTTCAATGGCAATTGATCCCAGGCCAGTTCAAAACCTTTTGCAGCCCACGGCTGATCAAGCTTCTGCCGGAAACTCAGCATTAGGAAATACTCTTTCCCAGCTTCCTGACTGAACGTCAAAAAAGGAATGGTGTATTTGGCTTTTGAAAGTGCCGCCACCGATGTTATCAGACTACCTTCCTGAATCACTTTTCCTTCGCACTGCAACTGCCAAATGGTTTCCAGTTCGCTGGTATTGGTAAAATGCATGCGGTTCCAGATCTCGACCTCTCCTTTTTCTTCGTCAATCATTTTTACCGAAACCGGCTGAGCCGATTTTTTGATCTGCCACATTTCAGGTTGCGGGGTACGGTCGGGCCAAATGGTTCCGTAAGTGCGGCCGCCAACGCCCATGCTAAAAAAATCCTGACCGGTTTTTTGTTCATCAAAATCGAACCAGCAAAGGGCCGATTTTTTTAAGGCTTCGGTCGGATTCAATAATTCCTGGACATTGACTGCTTTGTCGAAAATAGCAAGCTGATCAAATGCTGCATTGCTGTAATGGTTCGGGTTTTCCTGCTGTTCAATCTCCGGATTGCGTCCGATGTTGATCGGAAATGGTTTGTTTTCGATGCTCAGCGAACAAGCAGTTTCGGCTTTCTTTTCACCATCAATGTATATTTGAAGTTGACTTCCGTTGTAGATTCCGGCAACCAGATGCCAGTTATTTTTCCAATTGTCAGGAAGACTGGCTTTTACACTACTGGTCTTTTTGTCACCAACATAGAATTCTATTTCTTTTTCTGAAGTTTGTTCAACCCCAAACTGATAAAAACCCTTCGATAAAAGTGTTCCGTTTCCATTCCACTCCCGGGGTTTTACCCAAAACGAAACAGTCAAAGCTTTTCCTGAAATGTCGAGTTTCTGATCACGGTACAATTCCACCCAGGTGTCGGTTCCGGTGAGTTGAACGGCCTGCCCGAATTTTCCTTCAACCAGTTCGGTTTTACCCATCAAAGCTGCCGAAATGTTGTTACCGGAAGCATCGGGTGTGCCGATGTATTTTTCACGAAGTCCGGGACTTACAAAATCCCAGATTGCTCCACCCATCAGTCGCGGATATTCATAAATCACGTCCCAATATTCGTCGAGTCCGCCCATGCTGTTGCCTGCAGCCGACAAATATTCGTCCATAAACGACGGGCGCGGATCAACCGATTCGGGCGATTGTCCGTAAAACACTTTCAACTCGAACGGAGTACCGTAGCGAGGTCCAATAATATCTTCACATTTTACCGGATTTTTACCCGGATGATCGAGGTCGTTGCCGCCGTACATCCATGCCGGCCGACTCGGGTCGAGACGTTTCCCGGCAGCAATGACTTCACAGATGTTGAAGCCCGAACCGCTCTCGTTTCCGGCGCTCCAGAAGATGATGCTAGGGTGATTCCGGTCGCGGAGAACCATTTTCTCGGCGCGTTCCACATACGATTTGGTCCATTCAGGCATGGTCGATATAAATTCGGTGGCATGTGCCTCAACCCCGGCTTCGTCAACAATGTAAATGCCAATTTCGTCGGCCAGTTCCAGATATTCCTTGACCGGCGGATAATGGCAAGTGCGTACGCAGTTGATGTTGAACTGTTTCATCAGGTAAAAATCCTTGCGGATCGTTTCCACATCCATTGTGTGCCCCAAATCAGGGTGCTGCATGTGGCTGTTAACTCCATTCAGTTTTACGGGCACGCCGTTCACGTAATAGACCTGATGCCTGACTTCCACCTCTTTGAATCCAATGCGATCAGCCAATGCTTCTATCGTTTTTCCTGAAGGATCAACCAGTTCGAAGCCAATGTGGTATAAATTAGGTTTTTCGTCCGACCATTTCAATGGTGATTTGACCGGAGCATTCAACCGGACTGTGGCTTTTTCACCTGCAGCCAAAGAGATTGTTTCTGAAGTGAGGTTTTCCAGGATCATCCGGTTTTGTGCATCAAACAGGCAAACTTTGACCTTATAATTTTGAACTGGAACCGCTGAAAAATTCTGGACTTCGGCCTGTACTTTCAGGGTAGCATCTTCGTATTTTTCATCCAGATCGGTTACTACATAGTAATCGCGGATATGCACTTTGGGTGTGGCCATCAGGTAAACCGATCTGAAAATTCCGGCCAGTCGCCAAAAATCCTGGTCTTCGTTGTA